>CAMCJC010000335.1 GCA_945875065.1 uncultured Propionibacteriaceae bacterium
CGCAACACCTCGACACCGGAGTAGGCGCTGTGCCCGATCGCCTCGCGCAACGCGGCGCCGACCTGCTCGGCCCGCTCGACCAACGGCATCGGCCGGGAAAGGTCGACCGGCACCAGCACCGAGCCCGAGAAGTCGCCGACCAGGTATTGAACGTCCTCAGCGATCGGTTCCCGCTGGAACAGGGGAAGGTTCAGCAGGAAACGGCTCTCGGAGCACCAAGCTCCGATGCTCTCGCTGAACGCCGCGGCCAGCACCGCTGTCAGCGTCGTGCCGCGCTGCTGGGCCGCTCGTGTGAGGGCCAGGCTGCGCTGCTGGTCGACGAAGTGATGGAGTCGGCGGCTGCGGGCGACGCCCGGGTCGAGCGGGCCGCGACGTACCGGCAGCGCAGGCGTCCCCGGCAGTTCATCCAGCCGCGCCTGCCACCAGGCTCGGGCACTCTCCCGCTCTCGCGGGTCGGCCGCGGCCCGGGTCGCCAGATAGTCGGGATAGCTGAGCCCGATCGGGGGCAGAGGGGTGTGGGGACCCTCGACGTAAAGACGTCGCAGATCCTCTAGCAGCACCCGCATCGAGAAGGCGTCCGCCGCCACCATGTCCAGGTCCCAGTGGAGCCGGGAGCCTCGCGGCAGCAGGCTCAACCCCACCTCGAGCACCTGGCCGGCGCTGATGTCCATCATCCGATGGGTGTAGTCGTCGCGTAGCCGCGCCAGGGAGCGCCCAACGTCGGGATCGTCTCTCAGATCATGGACCACCAGTCGGGCGTACGGGCTGTCGTCTAGCACCCGCCCTCTACCATCGGCCTCCACTCGCATCCGCAGCAGGTCGTGCCGGGCGAACAGGGCCGTGACCGCTTCCGCGAGCCGATCTACGTCGACGGCCTCGTCGCGATCCAACTCGGCGTAGAAGTGCGGGGCGACCCCGCCGTAGGGCTGATCGGGCTCGCGCCCCAACCAGTACGCGTGCTGGAGGGTGGCCAGCTCGAAGGGCCCCCTGCGGTGCTCGCACCAGCTTGCTGGCGCCGGTGTCCGCAGTGGCCGCCGGCGCCAGCAGGCGCTGCCAGGAGGCGAGGGTTGGTGCAGCCGCCAGTTCCTCGAAGTTGGCCTGGTGTCCACGACGGCGCCACCGTCCCAACAACCGGATCAAGGTCAGCGAGTCCAGTCCCTGCTCGAATAGGTTGTCGTCCTCGCCGAGGTGTCCCTCCGGCAGCGACAGGGCTTTCTCGACTGCCGCGCGCAGTTCGACCGCGTCCATGGTCACGTCAGACATCCACGGCCTCACTGATGCCGGCCAGCAGAGCCGCTTTGTCGATCTTCCCGACCGGAGTCAACGGCATGGTCTCGACCACCTCGACCCGATCCGGAATCTTGTACGCGGCCAGCCCGCGTCCTCGCAGGTGTTCCGCTACCTCTTTGACTGAAAGGACAGGACCGACGCAGCGGAGCACCGCGACCGGCTTCTCCCCCAGCAGGGCGTCGGGCACCCCGACCAGGGCGGCCTGCTCAATGCCAGGGTGGGCCAGCAGATGACCCTCGACCTCGGGAGCCGGGATCTTTTCTCCGCCACGGTTGATGTGGTCCTTGACTCGCCCCACGACCACGAGATGTCCGGAGGGGAGCTGGCGCACCACATCGCCGGTGCGATAGAAACCGTCCTCGGTGAAGCCGATCTGATTGTGTTCGGGGGCCCGGTAATAGCCGCGCAGGGTGTATGGGCCGCGAGTGAGCAGCTCCCCCTGCTCCCCTGCCGCGACCGGCCGGCCAGTCTCGGTGTCGACCACGCGGATCTCGTCGGCTGGAGACATCGGCACGCCCTGGGTGCTCCAGCGCAGCTCGGCCGAATCGTCCAGGGCGGTGTAGCAGATCAGTCCTTCAGCCATCCCGAAAACCTGCTGCAAGGTGGCCCCAAAGGCCTCCTCAACCCGCGGCGCGACGGCGTCGGACAACCGGGCCGCCCCGACGCCTACGACCTCCAGGCTGCTCAGGTCATAGGCGTCCGGTTCCTCTTCGATCTCCTGGACGAAGAGGTTCGCCAGCGGCGGATTCAAGGTCAGTGAGGTCACTTTCTCGGCCGCCACCAGATCCAGGCAGGACATCGGGCTGGGATCACGGGTGATCACCACCGAACCCCCCACCTCGAGCACGGACAGGGCACCGGGACAGCACCACGAGTAGTTGAAGGCGATCGGCAGCGGCGTCAGGAAGACGGTATCGGGGTGCATGCCGCAGGCCGCTGCGCTGCACCGGGCGTTGTAGAGGTAGTCGTCGTGGGTCCTGGGGATCAGCTTCGGCAGCCCCGTGGTTCCCCCCGAGAGCAGCAGTAGCGCGAGATCCTCGCTGGCGGTCGCCTCACCCGGCTCGGCGAACGGCTCGTTCCCCAGCAGATCGGTGTACGAGTGCGCGTCGTGTTCCCCCGCTTCGCCGACCACCACGACCAGCTCCAAGGGTTCTGCCGCCTGACGACGTGCGGCAACCAGCGAGTCGGCGAGGTCGCGGTGGTCGAACCCGTTGAAGGTATCGACGGTGAGGTAAGCCCTGGCGCCGGATAGCTCGGCGAGGTGCATCAACTCCGACCTGCGGTGCGCCGGCATGGCGTGGACGGGGACGGCCCCGAGGTGCTGCAGGGCGAACCAGGCGACCACGAACTCGGCCATATTCGGCAGCTGAACGATCACTCGATCCCGGGGCCGCATCCCCAGGCCATGCAGGCCCTGAGCGAGCCGCAGCGACTGGTCCAGCAGTTCGGCATAGCTGATCCGACGCTCCCCGTCGATCAGCGCGGTGCGCTCACCGCTGCGTGCAGCCCATCGGTGCAGCGCGGCGGAGAAGGTCTCTCCCGCCCAGTAACCCCGCTGTCGATACCGCTCTGCGACCTCCTCGGGCCACCCCGGCCAGTCCCGCACTCGAACCTCCTAATGAAAATGCATCTTATTTGCGTCTAGGCTAGCAGCTGTCCCACAACCATCCGACGAAGCAGGAGCCTTGATGAACCTCACCGCCCACCTGTCCAAGATCAAGTCCGCAGGCGTCACCCTGTGGGCCGAGGAGGGTCGACTCCGGTTCCGCGCCCCGGCCGGGGCGCTGGACGAGGAGACGAAGACATGGCTGCGGGCCAACCGGGACGCCGTCCTCGATCACCTTCAAAGCGACTCGGATGAGCCCGAGCACACCTTCACCCCCGATCCGGAGCACCGGTTCGCTCCGTTCCCGCTCACTGACGTCCAGGGCGCCTACCTGCTGGGGCGTGGAGACGCGTTCGACCACGGCGGAGTCGCGTGCCACGCCTACCTCGAGCTCGCCTACACCGCCCCGCAACACCGGTCTCGGGTCACCGCCGACCGCGTCACCGAGGCTTGGCGGGCGCTGGTGAAACGCCATGACATGCTGCGCG
>CAMCJC010000336.1 GCA_945875065.1 uncultured Propionibacteriaceae bacterium
TGGGAGCTGCAAGCCCAGGACGTCGGTGCTGCGGTCACTGTCGAAGATGATGCGAGTGACGTTCTGCTGGCTGGCGCCGATCTTCTTAGCCGGTCCCTGAATCGGGTCAGGACTGGATGGCGGGGGAGGCCGCCACCCAGCGGGTCGGGCTACTTGGCTTCGAACGCTGCCCAGGCGTCCTTCAGAACTCCGGCGGCCACCTCCAATCCTTCGATGCGGCCCAGCTCGGTGTCCTCGTGTTCGATGTTGAGGCACATATCCGGGTCTACCTCGTACAGGGCGCGGATGAACTCCGTCCAGTACTGGGTATCGTGCCCCTTGCCGAGGGCGACGAAGTCCCAGGACGAGTCCTTCGGCCACTCGTTGGCCCATTCGTCGCCGCCCAGGTTGGTGCGGGGCTCGTCGGGGCCGAGGCGACGGAATCCGTTGTCGAGGACGCCGTTGAGCTTGGCGTGTTCGGTGTTGATACGCACGTCCTTGGCGGCGGCGTGGAATACCAGTGGCCCTAGGTCGCGGACGACGGCGACCGGATCGGCCTGCTGCCAGAAGAGGTGTGACGCATCGAGTTCGACGCCGACGTTGGTGGCGCCCGTCAGTTCGACGAGCTTGCGTACGTCGCGCGCGTTGAACACGAGGTTCTGCGGATGCAATTCCAGCGCCACCTTGACCCCGTGGTCCTTCGAGAGCTGGTCGATCTCGCTCCAGAACTCAGCGGCGATCTCCCACTGGTAGTCCAGCACGTCAAGAGCGGCGGAGTTCCAGGCGTTGACGATCCAATTGGGGCGTGTCGCGCCTGGCTCGCCGCCCGGCAGGCCGGACATGGTGACGACGCGGTTCTGCCCGAGTGCCGCCGCAGCTCGGATGGAGCGACGCACGTCGTCGGCGTGCTTCTTCCCGATCTCGGGGTTCGGATGCAGCGGGTTGCCGTTGCAGTTCAGGCCCGCGATCTCGACGCCGGTACCTTCGAACTGCGCCAGGTACTTCTTGGCGGCCTCGGGGCTGGCAACGATCTCGTCGATCTCCTGAATGTGGACTGGCGGCAGGAACCCGCCGGAGTTGATCTCGATACCCTGCAGTCCGAGATCGGCTATGACCTTCAGCGCCTCCTTCAGGGGGCGGTCGTGAAGGATCGCGTTGTAGACGCCGAGTTTCACAGTGTTACCTTCGTTCCATCGGTCGCGGCCGACTGAGCTACGGCCGCGAGAATCTCCATGTTGTGGACGCCCTCGTCGAAGCCGGCGTTGCGCGGCAGCGACTGGTCCTCGGAAAGGCCAGCGACCTCTTCAAGGAAAGCGCGAGCCTGGTAAGCGAAGCCCTCGTTCTGGCCAAAGCCGACGCCGGAGACGTCGATGGCCATGCCGCCGGCCACGTATGGGTGGTCGGAGCCGAGGTCGACGGTGCGGTAGCCATTCTTGGCGGGCTCGTCGTCGTGCAGGAACAGTCGCACCTGCGACGGGGTCTCCTGGGTAAAACTGGCGGCGCCCTTCTCGCAGAACACCTCGATCTCAAGGTTGTTCGGGTAGCCGGCGGCGACACGCGAGACCGACAGGTTGCCAGTGGTCTCGGCGAAGTGCGCGGTGAACGTGGCGTAGTCGTCGTTGGTGACCGGCTCAAACTTGTCGGAGACTTCGGCTAGGCCGTGCCCAACGACGGCGCCGACGGGGACGGGGCGCTCCTTGATGGCGGTGGTGAAGCCGCCGCCGGAGACGGCCTTGATCGGTCCGCACAGAAACTCGGAGAGGTACGTGAGGTGGCTGCCGACGTCAGCGAGCGCACCCGAGCCCATGGGGCCTTGGAACCGCCAGCTCATGGGACCCATTGGGTTGCAGCCGTAGTCGCACCAGTAGCGGCCGGAGAAGTGCAGGACCTTGCCAAGGGTGCCGTCGTTGATCCAGTCTCGAATCGCGGCTAGGCCGGGCTGGCGACGGTACGTCAGGCCGATGCGTGCGATCGACGAGGCTGCGTCAGCGATCCGCGCCATCTCCTTCGCCGATTCGAGCGTGTCGGACAGCGGCTTCTCACACAGGACGTGTTTCCCGGCATCAAGGAGTCCCTTTACGACCTCCAAGTGAAGGCTGTTTGCGATGACGACGCTGACGACCTGGATATCGGGGTCGTCGGCGATCGCTCGCCAGTCGGAATCTGATCGCTCGAAGCCGTAGCGTTTCGCGGTGGCTTCGCCGAGCTCGGCGTTGACGTCGCCGATCGAGACGTAGCGCAGTTCGGGCAGGGTTGGGGCGTACAGCGTGGGGGCCACTCGGTACGCGGCGGCGTGCGACTTGCCCGCCATACCCGCACCGATTACAGCGATCCCGATGGTCATCGATGTCCTCCTTGACTTGCCTGGGGCCGAATGCTCGCTGACTGGCGTTCGCCAAGATCGTCTGCGATTCAGCGTTTCCCGGATACTTGGAGCGGTCCAAGTGGTTCAAACTTAATGGGGAACCAGCAACGATGTCAATACTCTGGTTCACATTGCTCTAGCTGGAGGGAACACGATGGGCAGGCAGCGATCGACTAGGCCCACGATCTATGACGTGGCCCGTGAGGCTGGCGTCTCGAAGTCGCTCGTCTCCCTGGTGCTTAACGGCTCCGATCAGGTCAGTGACGCCAAGCGCGAAGCCGTGGAGAAGGCTATCCGGCGGCTCGGGTATCGGCCGAGCCGGGTTGCCGCGTCGCTGGCGCGCGACCGGTCGCGGACCGTCGGCTTGGTCATTGATGACTTTCAGAATCCCTGGTTCGTCGACCTTCTCGCCGGCATGCGCGACGCTCTCACACCCCACGGCTACCACGTTGCTATTCGCGAGCAGTGCCTGCTGGGGGAGCGGTTCGCCAATGCCATCGAGGGCTTTCAGGATGCGCGGGTTGATGCCCTGGTGGTCGCAGCCGAACCTCGGCGAAACTTCGGGCCCCTGGGGATCCCGGTCGTGGTCGAGGGTACGCGCCTCACTGATATCGCAGGCGCGGATCACGTCTCCAGCGACCAAGAACTGGGGGTTGGGCTGGTCGTTCAGCACCTGTGGGGTCTGGGGCATCGCCGGATCGGCCACGTGACCGGCCTTGGCGGCGCCGCCCGCCACCGCTGCGAGGCCTACGTGGCGCAGATCCAGTCTCGAGGCGAAGAGCCTCGGGTCGCGGGGGTCGGCAACGAAACCAACGACGAAGGCGGCTACATCGGCACCGCTGAGTTGCTCCAGAAGTTTCCCGACGTCAGCGCGGTGTTCACCGCGAATGACACCATGGCGCTGGGAGCCCGGGCGGCCCTGCGGGAGGTGGGCCGCGAAGTGCCGCGCGACGTCGCGCTCGTCGGTTACGACGACTCCCAACTCGCACGGAGTCGCTTCCTCGACCTGACTACGGTTGATCAG
>CAMCJC010000337.1 GCA_945875065.1 uncultured Propionibacteriaceae bacterium
GGACGAGGGCTCCGCCCCGCGGTCGACCAGCGCGGCCAGCCACGCCCGCAGGTGCTGCAGACGCACCTGGCCGGGCGTGACCTCTACGAACTCGACCAGGGCGCGCAGGTCGGATTCGTAGGCACGTTCAGTGTGCTCGGATAGCCCTCGGTCGTCGCGAATGTGGTTTCGGTATTCGTCGATCAGGGCTTGCCACGCGGGGTGCATGCGGCAAGTGTGACACCGGGCATACTGTTGCGCTGAGTGACGAGCTGGGAAGGCTGGAGTTCAATGTCTGAAGATCTCACCAAGGGCGGCAAGATCCGTCCCATCACCCGTTGGGGTACGCCCGTGATGCACGCCCCCACGGAGCCGGTGACCGAGTTCGACGAGGAGCTGCACACCCTGATCCGGGACATGTTCGCGACGATGCATGCCGCCGAGGGGGTCGGCCTGGCAGCCACGCAGGTGGGCGTTGGGCTGTCGGTGTTCATCTACGAGTGTCCCGACGGCGACGACCGGATCCAGCGCGGCATCGTGTGCAACCCGACCATCGAACTCCCCACCGGCAAGGACCGTAACCTGGATGCCTCTGACGAGGGTTGTCTGTCGTGGCCGGGGGGGTACGCCACGGTTCCCCGCCCCGACAAGGCGGTCTGCCGCGGGCAGGACGCGTTCGGCAACGAGATCGAGGTGCACGGGACCGGTCTGTTGGCGCGCTGCCTCCAGCATGAGACGGACCACCTCAACGGCACGGTCTTCGGCGACCGAATCTCCGGAAGGTCGCGCCGCAAGCTTGATGCAGAGGTCGCCGACTTGGCATGGCGCTATTCCGACGATTGGCCCGTAACCCCAAAGGCGAAGGCCGCCCCACTGCCCAAGTCCGAGTGAGCACAGCGGGCATAGCCGAACCCGCCGAATAGTCGCCGGATCGGATTGCTTAGGCTTCGCCCATGGCACGCGCGCATCTCTGCTTCGCACTCACCATCGCGGCGCTCGCGTCCGCCGGGATAGCCGCTATCCCGGCCCAGGCGGCCGAAGCCATCCGGATCGGGCAGGTCCAAGGCACAACGGATGTCTCCCCCAAGGCCGGGCAGACCGTGACGGTCGAAGGCGTAGTAGTCGGGGATTTCCAGGAAAACGGACAGTTCGGGGGCATCTACTTGCAAGACGTCGGCGACGGCGACGATGCCACCAGCGACGGCATCTTCATCTATGGCAAGGGAGTTGGAGCGCGCGCCATAGGCGATCGGTTGCGCGTCACCGGCAAAGTCTCCGAGTTCAAGGGGCAGACCCAGATCAACGCATCCAGCGCGACCGCGTTGGATACCGACGCCATCCCCCAACCAACGCCTCGCCCCCTGTCGGTACCCGTCGTCGATCCCGAGCGCGTCGAGGGCATGCTCGTGACGTTCCCAGACGCCCTGACCATCATCGAGTACCACAACTTCGATCGCTACGGCGAGATCACCTACGCGCCGTCGCGACAGTGGACCCCCACCGCGGTGGCCTCTCCGGGAGCCGAGGCCAGGGCCGTCGATGCCGCCAACCGCGCCTCGCGTCTGATCGTCGACGACGGTCGAGCCGTCCAGAACCCGACCCCGGCGATCCATCCTGACGGCCAGCCCCTGTCTCAGGACCATTACTTCCGCGGCGGGGATCAGGCCTGGAACCTGACCGGCATCATGAGCTTCCGCGACTCCCTGTTTAAGCTCCAGCCGACGCGCGGCGCAGAGTTCACCGTGCGGAATCCGCGGCCGGCTATCCCCGAGCAGTTGGGGGATCTCAGGATTGCCTCCTTCAACGTCCTCAACTATTTCACCACCTTGACCTCGGAAGATCCGGCAGCCCGAGGGGCCGATGATGCGCAGGAGTTCGCGCGGCAGCAGGCCAAGATCGTCGCCGCGATGACCGAGATCGACGCCGATGTCTTCGGCTTGATGGAGATCCAGAACAACGGCACCGCCGTAGACGACCTCGTGGCTGCCCTCAATGCGAAGGCCGGCGACGGCACCTGGGCGGCACTACGTACCGGAGTCGTGGGCAGCGACGCGATCTTCCAGGCCTTCGTTTACAAGCCCTCGACCGTCGAACTCGCCGGGGACTTCGCCATCCTAGACTTCGCAGACGGAAAGAATCGGCCGTCGCTGACCCAGACCTTCCGGCACCGGCCCTCCGGCGAGTTGGTCACCGTCAGCGTCAACCACCTGAAGTCGAAGGGTTCGGCGTGCGCCGGCGACGCCGACTCGGGCGACGGGCAGGGCAACTGCAACGCGACCCGCACCACCGCGGCGACACGACTGGCCGACTGGCTGAACGATGATCCCACCGGGCAGGGCTCAGCCCGCACCATCATCATCGGCGACCTGAACTCCTACGATCACGAGGACCCGATCCGGGCATTCACCGCCGCCGGGTTCGACGACCAAGAGCTGCGGTTCAGCGGGGAGCATGCCTATTCGTACGTCTTCGACGGCGCCGCCGGCTACCTCGACCACGCCCTCGCAAACGAACCTGCCGCCCAATCCGTCGTGGGCACCGCAGCCTGGCACATCAACGCCGACGAGGCCGACATCTTCGACTACGACATGACCTTCAAGAAGGACACCGAGGACGCTCTGTTCACGCCGACCCCCTGGCGGTCCTCCGATCACGACCCGGTCATAGTAAGCCTCAAGCTTGCCACCGACGCGCCAGCGCCCACCCCCAGCCCGACCCCAACACCAATCCCAAGTCCGACCCCGGCACCGACTCCAAGGCCGACACCGAGTCCGCCTGCCCAGCGCCCTGGCCTGCCGCAGACGGGACCATCAGCGTAGCCAGTGGGCGAAGATTGCCGCGGCTGTCGCGACATTCAAGGAGTCGACTCCAACGGCCATCGGGATCGTCAGCGTGACGTCGGCCAGCGCGAGCCACTCGGTGCTCAACCCGTGTCCCTCCGAACCGAGCAGCAGCGCTAGCTTCTGGGGGGCTTGGTACTCGCTCAGTGGCATAGCATCGCCGGCGAGGGTGCTGGCCACGACGGTGAACCCGACATCGCGCAGTTGCCCGAGTTCGGCTAGCGGGTCGGTCAGGCGGCGCCAAGGCACCTGAAAGCACGCGCCCATGGCCGCTTTGATGGCACGCCGGTACAGCGGGTCGGCACCCGCCGGAGAGATCAGCACGGCGTCCCAGCCGAGCGCCGCCGCCACGCGCATGATGGAGCCAACATTCGCGTGGTCGACGAGGTCCTCGCACACCAGGACCCGTCGCGCAGCCAGCACCCGATCCCACGGCGCCTCCCCAGGACGGTAGAACGCTGCCAGCGCGCCACGATGCACGTGGAACCCGCTGACCGACTCGATCAATCGCACGTCCGCTACTAAACAG
>CAMCJC010000338.1 GCA_945875065.1 uncultured Propionibacteriaceae bacterium
AAGAGGTGATACGTTCCCGGGGCTGGGACCTGAATGGTTCCGGGTCCGCGTCCCTGGCGCCGAACTGCGGGAGCGACTGCTGAAAGTGTTGAGAGAGGAACTGGCATGAGTGGACGCGTGATCCTGGTGGGAGCCGGACCCGGCGATCCCGACCTCATCACGGTAGCGGGCCTCAAGGCCCTCAAAATCGCCGACGTGGTCGTCGCCGACCGCCTCGTGCCGACCGCCCTCCTCGATGAGATCAGGGACCAGGCTGAGGTGATCCCCGTCGGCAAAGTCCCGCGCGGCGAGTTCACACCGCAGGAGGAGATCAACCGGATCATCGTCGAGCATGCTCTCGCAGGGAAGACCGTCGTGCGGTTCAAGGGGGGCGACCCGTTCGTCTTCGGCCGGGGCTACGAGGAATGGCAGGCGTGCGAGGCAGCCGGAGTGCCGGTCGAGTACATACCGGGCGTCTCGTCGTCGATCGCTGGGGCCGGCCTGGCTGGCATTCCCGTCACTCACCGCGGCACCAACCAGGGCTTCATCGTCGTTAGCGGACACGTCCCGCCCGGCGATAGCCGAGGCACCGTCGACTGGGGCAACCTGGCAGTCTCGGGCTTGACCATCGTCATCCTGATGGGGATCCACTACCTGCCGGAGATCACCGCCCGCATGCTGGCCGCCGGGCTGGACGCGGCGACTCCCGTCGCGGTCGTCGAGCGGGCGGCGACGCCGAACATGCGTGTGGTGCGTTCCACCATCGGCGACGTGGTGTCCGCGGTAAAGGAGAGCGGCATCATGCCCCCTGCCGTTACCATCGTCGGCGACGTCACTGCCCTCGGCCCAGCTTTCGTAACCTGCTAGCGGAAAGCTTCTCGCCTGAGAATGCAGGGTAGATGAGATTGGGCGAAGCGGAAGTTGCCCAGGGCAATTAGGGAGATATCGGCGTTCATCCTTGAGTAGGTTTCGCCTTGCCGCTCGTGGTGATTTGGGGGTGCTGAGTCGCTACCCAGGCCGCCGCTTCCTGCGGGGTGCCTACCGCCGGGACGCCTTCGGGGGCGGGAGCGCGACGCAGAATGATTACGGTCACGTCGAGTTCGGCTGCCGCGCACAGCTTTGCTTCTGTCAGAGGGTCGCCCGAATCCTTGGTGACTAGCGCGGTGATGGCCGTATCGCGCAGCAGGGCACGCTCGTCGTCGATCGTGAACGGTCCGCGCTCAAGGCGCAGTTGCCACGATGAGGGCACGGGGTGATCGGGCGGGTCGACCATGCGAGCGACTACGTGCGGTAGCTCCAAATAGTGGCGGAGTGATTGCCGCCCCACAGTCAGGAGGACACGCGAGAAGGCTGCCGCAGTGCGGGCGGCGGCGGCATGGTCATCGACCCATACCCAGTTGCTGGCCAGCAGGTGCTGCGCCCAGCTGGGGCGCTCGATCCGCAGCAGCGGGATCCCGACCAGTCGACAGGCCTCGGCGGCGTTGGCGCTGATCTGCTCGGCGAAGGGGTGGGTCACGTCGACGACCCGTTCGATGGCCTCGTCACGCAGGTAAGCAGCGAGGCCATCGACGCCGCCGAACCCGCCGACGCGGGTCCGGCCGGCGATGTCGGCGGGGCGGGTGACCCGGCCGGCTAGCGATGAGACGACGTCGTGGCCCGAAGCGACGAGTAGTCGCGCGAGTTCGCGCCCGGCCCGGGTACCGCCGAGGATCAAAACCTTCATGACCGCCATTGAACCCCATTCGGCCAGGACCGATAGGCTGAGCGGCATGACTGTGAGTCTCGGCATGCCCACCCCCGCTGCCAAGGTCTTGGCCCCGCGCCGTAAGACCCGGAAGATCAAAGTCGGATCGACTTGGGTGGGAGGCGATGCCCCGATCTCGGTGCAGTCGATGACCACCACCAAGACCACGGACATCAACGGCACTCTGCAGCAGATCGCCGAACTCACCGCATCCGGCTGCGACATCGTGCGCGTAGCGGTGCCATCCGCCGACGATGCCGAGGCGTTGCCGATCATCGCGATGAAGTCGAAGATCCCGGTGATCGCGGACATCCACTTCCAGCCGAAGTACGTGTTCGCGGCCATTGATGCGGGCTGCGCCGCCGTCCGAGTCAACCCCGGGAATATCAAGCAGTTCGACGACAAGGTCGCCGAGATCGCGAAGGCCGCTGAGGCGTCGGGAGTCAGCCTCCGGATCGGCGTCAACGCCGGCTCGCTTGACAAGCGGCTGCTCGCGAAATACGGTTCGCCGACGCCTGAGGCGCTCGTCGAATCCGCGTTATGGGAGGCCTCGCTGTTCGAGGAAGTCGGCTTCTACGACTTCAAGATCTCGGTCAAGCACAACGATCCCGTCGTGATGGTCCGCGCCTACGAGCTGCTGGCCGAGAAGTGCGAGTACCCGCTGCACCTCGGCGTCACTGAGGCCGGACCGGCGTTTCAGGGCACCATCAAGTCATCGGTCGCATTCGGTGCGCTGCTCAGCCAGGGGATCGGCGACACGATCCGTGTCTCGCTGTCGGCCCCGCCCGCCGAAGAGGTCAAGGTGGGCAACAAGATCCTGGAATCGTTGAACCTGCGTCCCCGCAAGCTCGACATCGTTTCGTGCCCGTCGTGCGGGCGCGCGCAGGTCGATGTCTATACCCTCGCTGAGCAGGTCACCAAGGGTCTTGAGGGCATGAAGGCACCGCTGCGCGTCGCGGTCATGGGCTGTGTCGTCAACGGTCCCGGAGAGGCTCGCGAGGCCGATCTCGGCGTCGCATCGGGCAATGGCAAGGGCCAGATCTTCGTCAAGGGCGAGGTTATCCGCACCGTCCCCGAGGATCAGATCGTCGCGACCCTCCTGGAGGAGGCGCGTAGCATCGCCGCCGAGATGGGGGAATCCGGCACTCCGCAGGTTTCGGTCTCCTAGCATGGTCAGGCTGCGTGCCCTTGGGCCGCAGGACTTGGGGGCCCTGCACGAGCTGCTGGCGCAGCGCCCCGTCGAGAACCTGTTTCTCGCCTCTCGCCTCGACCAATCCGGATTCGACGAGCGCGTCGTAGGTCGCGTGCACGGCTTCGAACGCGATGGCGAGATCACCGCTGTATGTTTCGACGGCGGGACGGTCTTTCCTGCCGGCATCGATCCCGATGCCATCCCGCACTTCGTCGGTGCCGTCGGTCCCGTCAGGCAGTGCGCCTCCATCCTGGGGCCTGGCATGATGGCGCTCGGACTCTACATCGGACTGTCTACGCGCTACCGCGGCGGCTGGGCTCGCGCCCTGAACGTCCGGCAGCGGCAACCACTGATGGTGCTAGACGAAACGCCGTGGATTCCGCCCGATGAGCGCGTCAGACCCATCACCATGCGCGA
>CAMCJC010000339.1 GCA_945875065.1 uncultured Propionibacteriaceae bacterium
TCAAGAGCGTCCCTGGGCCACTGCGCGTCCTTGTACGAGGCATATCCAGGCTCAGACCGGAGAATGCCATCCGACCCAAGACGGCTTGGCCCCCCGACAGGCGAGCTGACGGGATTGACCGACCCCGGCTCCTCGCCCGGAGTGATCGAATCTTTGAGCGACAGCATGGTCAGTCTCGTGTTCATCCGTTCGAGAGCTTCCTTGGCCACCTGCTCACGACGGCCATTCCTCAACCCCTCGATCTCGAGGAGGTACTCGTCTACCGGCAGGATTTTTCCGAGCCAATCGATCTTCTCCAAGAACCAGAGAACGCCGGATTCAAAGGCCGACAGCAAGTCGTGAGACAAGGATTCAAAGGTTTTCTTTGCCTCAAGCATCGCCGTCCGGGCTTCTTCATACCTTTGACGCATCCGGTCCAGCCTGTCCTCGTACTCGCCGAAGGTGGCGATATCCTCGTTAAGGCGCTTGGCGATAGCGGTCTTCACCGTACCGCTAATGCCCGGATCGTTCTGGGCTCGGGAGACCTGCTCCCGAGCTCCGCTCAGGCTACTTCGAGCCAAGAGCAGGTCGAAACGTTCGAACAAATCGTCGTAGTTCAGTTCGGCCACCGCACGGAGCCGCTCGTACATGGGGCTGTTAGCCACGATTCACCTCCGCGTTGGACGCAACCCTCGTCGCCTCTTCTTCCCGTAGACCAGACGCGCCGACATCGCCGCGCGACCCCCGCTCACCCGAATCAAGGATCCTCTCAAGCAGGCTCTGCTGCCCTCCGACGATGTTCGCCTCGTCCTCGGAGAGGCTCGTCTGCATCGCGGCCAGTTCCTGAGCGAAGTCCAGAATCCGCCGATCGAGCGCCAGGAAGTCGCGATAGAGCGCATCACGGTCACCGGTATAGCGGTCCCTGAACAGACGAGCGCCGTCCTCAACTCCCCACCGACGCTCGTCCTGTGAGGAGGCAATAGTGTCGAGCTTGTCAGCCGCGCTCAGCGCGGCCGGGCTCGTATCCTCCCGCATCATCTTGAGGATTGCATCAATCCGCTCACGATCGTACTCAGCCCGGTCAGACTCAGTCATCAATGGCCCCCACTCGAAGGTCGATATCTTGACTTGTCCTCATGCTAACGCACCCTGACGCAGATACGAACTGTCTCACCAAGCCCACCCAGGCTCAAGCGGATGGCGGACCGCGATTACTCAGGACGACGTGCGCTGGCGGGCTTCGCGGGTACGACTCCGACCATCTATGGCGCCGCTGGCGACTTCCTCTCCCGCAAGGCCTCGTTGGCCTTGCCCACGTCCAGCTTCCACAGCAGGGCCAGGATGATGGCGTTGGCGATAGCGGGCACCCATAGGTACATGAAGTACAGCATGGAGATCACGCCGCTGGCCTGTTCGGCCGCATTGGCGACATATCCCGACGCCGCGAGGAGCCAGCCCGCCACGGCCGTGCCTAGGCCACTACCTACCTTCACGCCCAACGATGTGCACGAGAACATGAGGCCGTCGATGCGCTTGCCAAACCGCAGAAAGGTGTTCTCTGAGGCCTCCGCGATCAACGCGTTCAGGGTCCCCTGAAGAGGGGCCATGCCCAAGGACGCGACACCGGAGAAGAACAACATCAGCGGGATGCTGCCCATGTAACCACCGACGACGACTCCCAGGCGTCCCAGAACCGCGATCCAATAGCCCACCAGGTTCACCCTGTACATGCCGCCGAAGCGGGCCACCAGCAGCGGGGCGAAGAGAAGCCCGACGATGAGTGGGATGTTGATGGCCCACGCGAAGCTGCCAAGAAGATTGGCGTCACCCAGGATGTAGGTCATGAAGTAGATGCCCATGGTGAGGGTGGCGGTGAACATCTGCGTCATGATGAAGATGATCAGGATGATCAGGTAGTACTTGTTGGCCATCAGCAGCTTGAGCGACTCGCCGAGCGGCACCTTGTCAGCTTCCCTGGCCTTCTCTTCGTCGGTGGTCTCCGCGAGCTCCTGCGGAGACAACTCACGCACCGACAGCACGGATACGGTATTGACCGCCAGCCCGAGCAGGGCGTAACAGATAGCCAGCGCCCTCCAGCCCTCCGCACCACCACCCAACAGCTTCACGCCCTCCACCGTGACGGTCTGGATCATGAGACTGGTGCCGAAGGCGAACATGAACCGGATGGAGCCCATCTGGACCCGCTCTGCCGCGTTCTTCGTGATCAGCGCCGTCAAGGCCGAATAGGCGATGTTATTGGCCGTAAAGAACACCGAGTTGAGCAGCGTGTAGGTGATGAAGAACCACGCGTACTTCGCGGTATCCCCCATAGACGGCGGGATCGCGAAGATGGCGATCACCATGGCCGCGCAGCCGAAGAACGCCCACAGCATCCAGGGGCGAGCCTTGCCCATGCGCGTCTGCGTGCGGTCCAAGATGGCGCCGAAGATGATATCGGAGAAACCATCGAAGAACTTCGACAGCATCATCAGAGTACCGACGATACCGGCGTTCAGGCCGACGGTGTCGGTGAGATAGATCATGACGAAGGCCGACAGCAGGGCGTAGACGACATTACCCGCCACGTCGCCGGAGCCGTAACCCACCTTGTTGTACCACCGCAGGTACTTCTTCTCGTTCATTGTCACCTCGTTTGCGGAGTTGGAAGAGGCCGCATGACACTCAGCCGACGTTGGAGGGCACGAGCCTCATGGCCAGGGTCAGTTCGGAAGCGTCGACGCGGTACCGCTCCAAGAGTTCAGGCCCGCAACTGTTGGAGCCAATGCCCGCCATGGCTGCGTCAAGACACACAATGATGTTTCCGGATGGGACGAGGTCCACGTCGTGGGGCATCATCGTCAACGCCTCCTGGGTGTAGCGCGACGCGTTGAAAGAAAACGACGTGACGCTGGCCACCGACAGGGCCGTCCTCGGCCCCGCCACGTGGACATAGTCGCAGCTCGCGTGGCTGCCGTTCTCTTGCGGACGGATGTAGTTCACGAACAACTCGTCGACCGTGCGGGTATACAGGCCATGGCGGCACGAGCGGCGCTTGTCGACGTAGCTCTCCCCCGGACCCAGGCCGAAGTACGTCACCCGATCCATGTCCTCGGGGAGGAACAGGCGCAGGCCGAAGCGGGGCAACGGCGGAAAATCTGGGTCTCGCCGCGCTGTCAAGGCGACATCCAGGGTCCCTTCGCCGTCGACGCTCCACCGCGCGTCGACGAACATGACGGGCTGAATCGACGGCGCCACCATCGCCATGACCGCCTCAACGACGACCACGTCCCCCATCTGCCTCGCGACGCAGGAGTAGGCGCGGGCGCTGGCCTGGTGATACCGGGCTCG
>CAMCJC010000340.1 GCA_945875065.1 uncultured Propionibacteriaceae bacterium
GAAGCGATGTTCTCGGAGATCCACTCCCAGCCGGAGGTCAACCCGGGGTTCTGCAGCTGCCAGTGCGCGTTTTGGCTGATCACGAGGCCGTCGGCGGGCACGCCGAGTACTTCCTGCAGACGCCGCGTCGTCGCGGTGCCCCAGCGACCGCTCTCGGGGATCTTCCCGTCGTCCCCGCCCTTCGCGGCAGCGACCTGGGTGGGCGCGTAATTGAGCTTGGAGACCCTACCGCCGGCTGTCCACGAGACCGAGTAGGCGTTGAAGATGCCGACGCCCTCGGCCCCTCGCGCCTCGACGGACCGGCCGTCACCGAGCGAGATGCCGACGTGGCCGAACTGGTACAGCACGGCCCCGTAGGTCGTGATGGCCTTGTCGACGGTGAGGGAATCGCAGTGGGTGATCTGCTCGCGGGACCCGCGTGGGAACTCCAACCCGGTCTGCTTCAGGGCCCAGTGCACGAGGCCGGCGGCGTCGAATCTATCGGGTCCTGCCTGGCCGTAGCCGTAAGGGAAGCCCTGCACCGAGAGCGCCCGCTCCACGAACTGTCTGACGGTCGGTACAGCGTGCACGGCGGGTGCACCAACCCATAGGCCGGCGAGGCCGAGGCCTCCGGCGGATAGCAGCCCGCGCCGGGTGACGTACGCGCTCCGCAGCTTCATCGGGCTTGCCCTTCGATCCATCGGGATGCACCAGATACACCCCGCAGCCTCGCATTCGCTAGACCAGATCGAGTGTAAGCACAGGGCTAGGGTCAGCCGCAATCGTACGTTTAGCCCTCAGGGCCGAAGACGAGGTGCCGGTGCCCGTCAACGTCGGTGGCCCGGACCCGGATCCGGTAGATCGGCTCCAGGATTTCGGGAGTCAAGACTTCCTCGGGGATCCCGGTGGCCTCGATCTGGCCTTCGGCGAGGACGAGCACCCGGTTGCAGTAGCGCGCGGCCAGGTTGAGGTCGTGGAGAACCATGACGACGATGCAATCCAGGTCGGTGACCAGCGACAGCAGCGCGAACTGGTGGTGGAGGTCGAGATGGTTGGTGGGTTCGTCGAGTAGCAGGTGAGTGGCGCGTTGGGCGATGGCGCGCGCCACCAGAATCCGTTGCCGCTCGCCGCCGGATAGCTGCGTGATTAGCCGGTCGGCGAGGTGCAACGCGTCCACCTGCCTCAGGGCGTCCCGGACGACGGTGCGGTCGGCCGCGTTGCCGTATGACAGCAGGCTGCGACTCGCGAGACGCCCAAGCCCGACGGCGTCGCTCACTCGCAAGGGAAGCGCCGCCTCTGAGTCTTGTGCGACGACGGCGATGCGCCGGGCGATCTCTCGGCGCGGCAGGGCGGCGACATCGTCGCCGTCGACCACGACCGTGCCGCCGGCGGCGCGCAACGCCCGGTTGAGGGCCAGCAGCAGCGTCGTCTTCCCGGACCCGTTCGGCCCGACGACCCCGACGACCTCGCCAGGCCCGGCGACCAGGTTGGCTCCTTCGAGCACAACCCGGTCGCCGCGCATGACATTGAGCGCCTCGACGGCAATCACTTCGGGGCGAGCTTCTCGGACAGCGCCGTCGCACCCTGGATGGAGAGCATCGTCGGGGGATCGGTCAAGGCGAACGGCAGGACCACCACCTTGTTATCGGCGACGGCCTTCAGCTTGTCGGCGCCCTGGAAAGACTTGAACGCTGTCAGCGTCTCCTCCTCCGAGGCGTCGAGCGCCAGCAGCACCAGCCAGTCCGGGTTGCGGGCCAGGATGTCCTCCATGGAACCGTCGAAGACGCGGGTGGTGTTGTCATCGTAGGAGTTCTTCAGGCCGTTGGCCTCGAAGATCGGCTGCACCATCGACGACGTCCCGTAGGCGTAGAAGTTGGGGGCGCCGGGCGTGATGTACAGCGCGATGCCGGTGCCTTTCTCGTTCGCCGCCGCCTTCAACGACTCAACGCTCTTCGCCCGCTCGGCCGCGACCTCCTTCGCCTTC
The DNA here is from genome assembly GCA_945875065.1 of uncultured Propionibacteriaceae bacterium. Classification (GTDB taxonomy): domain Bacteria; phylum Actinomycetota; class Actinomycetes; order Propionibacteriales; family Propionibacteriaceae; genus Arachnia. The sequence continues at coordinate 1,964 of CAMCJC010000340.1, forward strand.
TCCGGCACGCCGAAGATCGCGGCGAGGTTATTCACCTCCTGGTCGATGAGTTCCCAGCCGGCCTTCTTCACCGAGTAGTTGGGGCAGAACGCGGCGGGCGAGTACAGCTGCACGCCGGCCTTCTCCAGGGCCTCCCGGTCGACGCCCTCCTCGTAGCCGATGACGAGGTCGATCTTGTTCTCCAAAACGACCTCGGTGGCGACCTTTACCCCGCCCGTCTCGATCTCGCTGCTGCTGACCTCCTTGATGGCTTCGTACTTGGCCTGCAGTTCCTCCTGGCCGGTGCCGAAGTTCTTGGTGCCGGCACGCAGATCGAGCTGGTCGGTCAGGCTGAGGGCGTCGAGGTTCGGCAGGCCGGTGCCGCCGAGGATCAGGACGTTCTCCGGCTTCTTGTCGAACTTGATGGACTTGCCGCAGCTGTCGACCTCGGCGGGGTACGCGGCCCCGCCCGGAGCCGACGCCGTAGTGTTAGCAGATGCGCTCTGCGATGCCCGGTCGGCGGCGGAGGTGCCGCAGCCGGCCAGCAGCAGCGCGGCGGCCGCCAGTGGGATCAGTGCCTTCATCTGGTTTCCTTTCAGGGCAGTCGCGCATAGAGCACGACATCGTCGAACCACCGGAAGATGTGGGTGGTCTCCACGAACCCGGCCGCACGGAGTGCGGCTAGGTGGAAGTCGAGGCTGACCTTGACCGTGGGGGACTTGTCGGCCCACCGCTCCTGCCAGAGCGTGGCCTCCTTGCCCCACCCGGGCATGGCCCGTGCCGCCTGCCACCACGCCTCCCAGCTCATCGCGCCCTCCTCGATCGCCGAGATGCGGAAACTCTCGCGGATGTCCTCCGATAGCGCACGCAGGGTGGGTTCGGTGGCCTGGTCGTAGTAGAGGTGGTCGGCGTTCAGGAACACCGCTCCGGGATGGAGGATCTTCGGCAGCGCGAGGTACAGCTCGGCGAGCTTCGCAGGGTCGAGCCAGTGCAGCGCGGTGGCCGAGACGACGGCGTCGAATGGGCCGCCGACCGCGTCGAGCCAGGTCGGATCGGTCAGGTCGAGGTCGAGGAAGCTGACGCGATCCGGGTAGCGGTTCGTCTCCGCGGCCAGGCGCAGCAGGATCGGGTCTTTGTCGACGCCGACGATGAGGGCGTCGGGCAACGCCTCGGCGATCTCCGCTCCGAGCGAGCCCGGGCCACAGCCGAGGTCGAGGACCTGCAGCGGCCTTTCCTCCGGCTGGAGATCGCCAAGGACGGCGAGTATCGCGGTCACACGCTCGACGCGGAACTCGATGAAGGCGGTCTGTTGGGCGTGCCAGGCGTGCAGCAACTCGTCTGGGGTCATGAATCTCTCCTCGTGGTTAGCGTTTCGCGAGTTT
>CAMCJC010000341.1 GCA_945875065.1 uncultured Propionibacteriaceae bacterium
GGGAGGTCGTGCACGAATCGCCGGGCCAGGTGAACGAGCCCCGCGAAGCCCCTAGCCGCACACCCCCTCGTTCGCCCAAAACGGCGATTCGCGCACGAGACTGGCGACGGCGAGGGCAGCCACTTCGAGCCGGTATCGTGCTTCCCGAGACTCAAGGAGGCAGCATGCTGGGATTCGTGGCTTTGGATCGGCAGCCCGGGGGGCCGGCCGCCGTGTGGCTGGTCAGCCGCACCGACGTCACCGAGGCGAGCAGCACCAACGCTGTCGTCGTCGACCTCGACGAACCCGACGCGCTCCGCAAGGTGCACGCCCTCACCCGCGATCGCGCCGTCATCGCCACCCCCGGAAGCACCTGGTCCGACCTGCCGCTGCCCCACGTTTACGACGCGTCGTGGGTCGCCGACTTCCTCGCCGCCACCCGCGTCCACCAGGACGCGATCACCCAGGCGATCGCGGACTACGCCGCGGGTCGCAAGGGGCAGAAGCTGGTCTCGCCCTCCTTCCCCGCCGACCCCGGCCTCCCCGACGAATGGCCCGATTCGCCCGAACAGCGGGCCCTGCTGCTGGCCGGGGTGCTGTGTCAGACGTGGACGAATTGGCTGCTCAGCGACACCGAGCGGCTGCGCCGTACCGTCCAGCCCCGCACCGGCCGCACGCCGTGGGTGATGCCGACGGAGTTGAACCAACCAGACTTGCTGGAGCTCCCCCCGTCGCTCGCCGATGTGCGCCTCCAGCCGGTCGAGGCTTACGGCTCCTGACAGCGCGTCAGGGGCCCCAAACTAGTCGGCATCCTCCGGGTCACGGTAGCGGTTCCCCTTGGTTAGGCCGGTGGTGACGTCGGGGACCTCGTTTTGGAGGCGTCGTTCGGTGCGGACGTACCCGGTCGACGGCGGGCGCTTCGGGAACTTCAGCTCCGGACGTTCGATGTGCTCGTACGGGATCGACGCCAGCAGGTGGGCGATCATGTTGATGCGGGCGCGTTTCTTGTCTTCGGCTTCGACGACGTTCCAGCGGTTTCCGGGCAAGTCGGTGTGGACGAACATCTCGTCCTTGGCTCGCGAGTATTCCTCCCAGCGAGTCAGGGACTGAAGGTCCGTGGGCGACAGCTTCCACCGTCGCATCGGGTCGCGCATGCGGGAGCGGAACCGTTTCTCCTGCTCGGCGTCCGAGACGCTGAACCAGTACTTGCGCAGGAGGATGCCGTCTTCGATAAGCATCTGTTCGAACTGCGGACACTGCCGAAGGAAACGCACGTACTCCTCGGGGGTGCAATACCCCATGACCCGTTCAACGCCGGCGCGGTTGTACCAGGAACGGTCGAACAGGACGATCTCGCCGGCCGCCGGCAGGTGCTCGATGTAGCGCTGGAAATACCACTGGGTGCGTTGCCGCTCCGTCGGAACCGGCAGTGCGACGATGCGGGCCTGCCGCGGGTTGAGGAACTCCGTGACGCGCTTGATCGCCCCGCCCTTGCCGGCGGCGTCGCGCCCTTCGAAGAGGACGACGATGCGGGCGCCGGTGGACTTCACCCACTCCTGCATCTCCACCAGCTCGGCCTGGAGCCGGCTCAACTCGGCCTCGTACAGTGCGGAATCGAGTTTTGGTAGCTTGCCCATGAGCCATTCTCTCGCCGCGACGTCCACAAGGCTAGAGAAAACCGGAAATCGCGTCACACGCGACCTCGAAACCGTCCGCCCCCAGCGACCCTAAGCCGTGCGTTCTCCGGGCGGCCACGTAAGTTGGAGGCATGCGCATTGATGCGGTCCTCGGGGACATCTCCAAACAAGACGTCGACGCGGTGGTCAACGCCGCCAACAGCTCGCTGCTCGGCGGCGGCGGGGTCGATGGCGCCATCCACCGCGCAGCCGGCCCCCGTCTACTGGCCGCCTGCAAGGAACTGCGACGCACTCAGCTTCCCCACGGCCTGCCGGTCGGCCAGGCCGTGGCGACGCCGGGCTTCGGTCTCCCGGCGAAGCATGTGATCCACACCGTCGGCCCCAACCGTCACGCCGGTGAAACCGATCCCGGCCTCCTCGCCTCCGCTTTCACCAACTCCCTCGCCGAAGCCGTGCGGTTGGGGTGCCGCACCGTTGCGCTGCCCGCCGTCTCGGCCGGGGTGTACGGCTGGGACCGGGAGGAGGTCGCGCGAATCGCCGTCGCAGCCGCCCGTGCCAGGGCCGCCGACCCGGGAACGCTTGAGGAGATCCGGTTCGTCCTATTCAGCAACGACCTCCTAACCGCGTTCAGGCAAGCCCTGACGGCCTGAACGCGGGACACCCCGGCTGGCGACCGGCATAGGAGCAGCCAGGTGGGCTGTTTCGAAAAGTACTGTTCTCGGCGAGGATGGGCTAGAACACCCGATCCAGGCCACCGCAGGCAGGGCTTGACTTTCGAAACAGGCCCTAGTCCTCGTCGAGGCCTTCCTCGTCGTTCTCGGCCGGGAACGGCATGTACCAGTCGACGTCCTCCAGGAGGATCCGGGTCCGCATGCTGCCATCCCACACGACCTTGATGCCGTGGCTCTCCAAGATCGGGATCACGACCTCCTTCATCAGCGCGAGCGTTTTCTCGGTGTAGACCCGCTCGCGTTCCGCGTCCCCCATGGCTTTGAACTCGTCCTCGGTCACGTGCGCAGGCCAGAAAATCCCGTAGTTCAGGTACGTGTTGCGGGCTTCGATGAGCCCCTCGGTGTCCTGCGTGTGGAAGAAAACGTAGCCAAGCCACTGGTCGAGTTCACCGGCCTCCGCCTCGTCGCCGCCGATCTCCGATGCCCCGCAGTTGCCGCAGCAAGAGAAGTCCATCTCAGCGACGATCTTCGCCTCCCGCAACGCCTGAAACGCCGTCTCCAGTTTGGTGGGGGCAAGGTCGCCGAACGCCGCCTGTTGAGCGCGTCGCGCATCGAACAGGTACTTGACCGCCGAGGCGGCCTCCTCGCTGTCGACTCCCTCCACCTCATCCTCGATCTGCTCGACGCCGAACAGCACAGTGTTGTCCCCCTTGACGATGTCCACCCACAACATCTCAAGCAGATTGCCGGCGGTCTCGTCGTCCACCGGGACGCTCAGCAGGTGGGTGGGGAACTTCAGCCCCTCGGGCTTCGCATTCAGATCAAGCATGCTGGCAAGCGTATCGACGTCCTGGGGCAACAGTCGTCTGGATCGCATGGTCGTCACAGCCGCGACGTCGACGTCACCCACCTCTCCCAGATACCCCCGGGGGTTGAGCACGAATCGCCGGGCCAGGTGAACCAGCCTTGCACAGCCCCTAGCCACAACACCCCCGTTCACCCAGGACGGCGATTCGCGCACGGTAGGG
>CAMCJC010000342.1 GCA_945875065.1 uncultured Propionibacteriaceae bacterium
GGAAACTCCCTGTTGAGGCCCCGGCCTGAGCCATGCCGGGCACCCCCATCATACGGAGGGAGAGACGGCGTCCAGCGCCTCTACGGCAGTTAACCAAAGACGCAGCCGCTGGTACGAGACGTGAGGACAAGCTTGCTGCCACCGGCATACTCCAGGCCTCAACAGTGCTTCCGGATCGGAAGGACAGAATGTGGCTGGGTCACGTCTTTGGCTCGCCCGCCAACAGGGCCACGCAAGCCGCCTCGCGTGCCGACGCCGGATCGAGGCTGGCCAGGGCGGCTGCGGCGGCGGCCTGGCACTGCTCGTCGGAGACGACTGCGAGCGCCTGCCGTACCGGTTCGAGCGCGCGGGGACTCATCGACAGCGACGTGACGCCGAGCCCGACGAGGACCGGGGCCAGCGCCGGGTCGGCGGCAGCCTCCCCACAGCAGCCGACCGATTTGCCGAGCTCGCGCCCCGCCTCGCCGACCATCCCGATCAGCCGCAGCACGCCCGGGTTCCAGGGGTCCTGTAGCTCTGGGACTCCGGCGGCCATGCGGTCAACGGCCATCGCGTACTGGGTGAGGTCGTTGCAGCCGATGCTGACGAAATCGACGTGCGCCAGGAGATCTCGGGCGCAGACCGCGGCGGCCGGCACCTCTACCATCACCCCAACCTTCTCCAGGCCGGCGGCTCGAGCCTTAGCGGCGAAGTCGGCGGCCTCGTCGGGGGTGGAGATCATCGGCGCCATCACCCACACGTCGGCGTCGGTGGTGCGCCCCGCCGCGGCGATCGCATCCAATTGCCGAGCCAAGACCTCCGGGGCGTGCCGGGACGTTCTAAAGCCTCGAAGCCCCAGCGCCGGATTCTCCTCGTCGCCGAGCTGGAGGAAGTCGAGCGGCTTGTCGCTGCCCGCGTCTAGCGTGCGGACGACGACCCGCCGGCCCGCGAACGGGCTGAGGACGCTCTCGTACAGCCGCGCCTGTTCGGCGACCGACGGTTCCCCGGTGTGTCCGAGGAAGCAGATCTCCGTGCGGAATAGCCCGACCCCCTCAGCGGCCGCCTGCTGCGCTAGCTCGGACTCCCCGGCAGATGCCACGTTTGCCAGCAGCGGCACCCGAGCGCCGTCGGCGGTCGCGCCCGGAGAGCTCAGCGGCACGAGTTCGGCGGGCGCGGTGCGGGCGTCGGCCCGCTGCTCCTCGCTCGGCCAAACGACGACCTCCCCGGTGCCGCCGTCGACCAGGACCTGTGCGCCGTCGGGGATCGCGAGGGCGTCGGCCAAACCGACCACCGCGGCGATGCCCATGCTTCGTGCCAGGATCGAGGTATGGGACGTGGGACCGCCCTCGACGGTGACGATGCCAAGGCACTTGTCGGCGCTGATCCGGGCGGCATCGGCGGGCGCGACGTCGCGCGCCACCAGGATGAACGGCGATGCCGACTCCGGCAGCCCCGGCACCGGCATGCCGGTGAGATGGGCGACGGTGCGGTTGCGGATGTCGGCGAGATCGGTGATCCGCTCGGCCATGACGCCGCCGAGGGCATGGAACTCGGCTGTCAACTCGTCGATCGCTTGCCACAGAGCCCCCGCACAGCCGGTGAAACCCCCGACCTTGGCGCCCGCCCGCTCGATCAGCAGCGGGTCGCGGGCCATCGCCGCGGTGGCGATGAGGATATCGCGGGCCTCGGGGGTGGCCCGTTCCGCCTGGCGCTCGTACCACACGGCCGTGTGTTCGAGGGCTTCGAGGAGGCGCTGGCGCTCGGCCGGCATGTCGGCGGGGGAGACCGCACTCTCGGCCGGGGCCTGCGTGAACGCCGGGATCATGACCTTCGCGACGCCCACGACCCGGCCGGCGCTGACGCCCTGCGGTCCCCGTGCGGCGGGTGCCGTCGCCTCGGAGACCGGCGCGTCGAGCTCACCAAAGCCGTCGGCAAACAGGGCCGAGACGGCATCGACGGCGGCCTGTGCGTCGTCACCGTAGGCCTCGATCACGACCTCATCACCGACGCGTGCCGCGAGCCCCGCGAGCGCGACCGGCGACTTCGCCGCGGCTACCTTGTCGTTGCGGCGCAGCCAGACTTCGCTGGTGAAGCGAGAGACGGTAGCCACCAAGTGCGCGACCGGGCGCACGTGAAGGCCCAACTGGTTGAGGATCGTCGCCGTCCCTGAAGCGTCGGGCGTCTTGGGGGATGCCGCCTCTAGGGTTGGCGCGATGGTGCTGCCGCCAAGCTGGTCGACCTTCGAGGCCAAGGCCCGGACCGCCTCGCCCGCGACGTCATCAAGCGTCCCGCCGGTCGCGGCCCGCACGACCGCCGTCAGCAGGCCCTCGACGAACGGCGCTGGGACGATCCGGACGGCGCTCGCGTCACCCTCGTACAGGTCGAGGGCTAGCTCGGCGCTGAGGATGGCCGATCCAAGATCGACGAGGACGACGACACCCGCTCCGGTCTCGGCCGCCTGGATCGCCGAGGCGACCTCGACCGCGTCGGTGCCGAGCCCCCCATCTGCGGTGCCGGCCGCGACTACGACCTCTGGCCGCTCATCGTGAACCATCTGCATCGCGAGCTCTACAGCTGCGGCTGCCAACGCGCGGCTGTGGGAAACGGCGACGATCCCAACCAGTGCCATGTCAGCTCTCCGCCACCTGGGCGAGGGCCTCGAACAGCAGCGCCGTGGACGTGGCACCCGGATCCTGATGCCCCGCCGACCGCTCGCCGAGGTAGCTCGCGCGACCCTTCGTCGCAACCATCGGGATCGTCGCGTCGCGACCCGCGTTCGCGGCCTCAGCCGCGGCCCGAGCAGCCGCGGCCAGCCCCTCGTTCGCGGCGCGCTCGAAGGCATCGACGGCGGGTGCCAGGGCGTCGAGCATCGTTTTTTCGCCAGCCTCGGACTTGCCGCGCGCCGAGACGCCCTCCAGCCCGGCGCGCAGCGCCGCCCCGAACGCCTCGGGCGTGATGTCGTCGCTGGTCAAACCCGCGCCGACCTTCATGAACAGCGTCCCGTACAGCGGCCCGGAGGCACCACCGACGCTGCTGATCAACGCCATGCCGACGGCCTTCAGCATCGCCGCGGGGGCGGCGGCCTCGTCGAGCTTCTGGACGGCCGCGGCCATGCCTCGGGCCATGTTGGCGCCGTGGTCGGCGTCCCCGATGGCGGAGTCGAGCTCGGTTAGCTCGTCCTGGTGCCCATCGACGAGCGCGGCGTAGGCCTTGATCCAGGCGGCCAGCAGCTGGTTGTCGATCATCACAGCCCCCAGCGCAGGCCGGTGGTCTTGACTGGCGCGTCCCACAGGGCAAGCAGTTCGTCGTCGGCGCGCCGGATA
>CAMCJC010000343.1 GCA_945875065.1 uncultured Propionibacteriaceae bacterium
TCAGCGACCAGGAGATCCTGCGGATCGTTTCGGAGGACTCAGGGGTAGCGGACGTCGCATCGGATGCGATGGCGGAGCTGGTGGCGCGCGCTGTCGCGGTAAAGGCCGCGGTTGTTTCCGCCGACCTTACCGAGCGTACCAGCACTGGTGAGCAGGTTGGCCGTGAGGCCCTAAACTACGGCCATACCCTCGGACATGCTATTGAGGCGCATGAACACTTCACGTGGCGGCACGGGCCGGCGATTTCTGTGGGCATGGTGTTCATCGCCGAGGTTTCGCGCCTACTTCTCGGTCTGGATGCGTCCTTCGCCGCCGAGCATCGCTGTCTTTTGGCAGGCCTCGGCCTGCCGGTTAGCTACGACGCCGCTGCGTGGCCGCGGCTGCGGGGCCTGATGAGCTTGGACAAGAAGTCGCGGGGTCAGGCGCTGCGGCTCGTCGGTCTCCGCGCCCAAGGCCGACCGGCGATCATCGTCGACCCCGACGAGAGCGTGCTGGAGGCGGCGTGGGCGACGGTTTCCGACGCGGGGTAGGGCTCGGGTAGGATTCCGGGCGGCCCAAGGAATCTGAGAAAGGCAGCGGGCGTGGTATCCACGAATGATCTGAAGAACGGCATGGTCCTCGATCTTGACGGGCAGCTCTGGCAGGTGCAGTGGTTCCAGCACCACAAGCCCGGCAAGGGGAACACTGTCGTTCGTTCCAAGCTCAAGAACGTGCTGACGGGCAAGATCGTCGATAAGACGTTCAACTCGGACACCAAGGTGGATACAGCGACGATTGACCGTCGTGACATGCAGTACCTGTACCTCGACGGCGAGGACTACGTCTTCATGGACACCACGACCTATGACCAGATTCACGTGGCCCCCGACGTCCTCGGCGAGGCTAAGGACTACCTCCTGGAGGAGCAGGTCGCCACCATCGCGATGCACGAGGGCACCCCGCTGTTCGTTGAACTGCCTGCCAGCGTCGAGTTGGAGATCACCTACACCGAGCCCGGCCTGCAGGGCGACCGCTCCACCGGCGGCACTAAGCCCGCGACGCTCGAGACCGGAAAACAAATCCAGGTTCCGCTGTTCATCACCACCGGTGAGCGCGTCAAGGTTGACACCCGCGACGGCTCCTATATCTCCCGGGTGAATGGCTGAGCCAGGCCACTACGGCGCCCAGACGAAGGCCCGCCGAGGTGCCCTAGACATTCTCTTCTCATCCGAGTTGAGGGGTCGGGGCATCATCGAAACCTTCATCGAGGTCAGGGATCTCGCGGGAATCACGATCCGCGAACTCACCTCAACCCTCGTCTACGGAATCGCTGAACACCGCGATGCCATCGACGCCCGCATCAAGGCGTCGCTCGATCCCGCCTGGAGCCTCGACCGCATGCCAGCGGTCGATCGGAACCTGGCGCGTATCGCCATCTACGAACTCGACTACACCCGCACACCCTCGGCCGTCGTTATCGCCGAGGCGGTGAAACTCGCAGGGGAACTTTCCACTGACGGATCCGCGAGTTTCCTGAACGGGTTGCTCAGCAAGGCGTCACAGACGAGAACGACTGACTGATCGTTATAAGGAGTGCCCATGAATCCTGCGTTGCTGGTCCTAGAGGATGGGCGTTCCTTCGCTGGGAAATCCTTCGGCGCCGAGGGCGAGACCTTCGGCGAACTGGTATTCACCACCGGCATGTCCGGGTACCAGGAGACCCTCACTGATCCGTCGTATCGTCGGCAGGTGGTCTTGGCCACAGCGCCACACATCGGCAACACCGGGTGGAACGGCGAGGATGACGAGTCAGCGAGGATCCAGGTCGCCGGGTTCATCATCCGAGACCCGTCGCCTAGGCCATCCAACTGGCGCAGTAGCGGCAGTCTGGACGCCGAACTGGCACGGCAGGGCATCGTCGGAATCTGTGGCATCGACACCCGCGCCCTAACCCGTCACGTCCGCTCGCTGGGTGCGATGCGTGTCGGCATCTCGACGATGGAGACCGACCCGGCCCGGCTGTTGGAGCGGGTGCGCCAGCAGCCGACGATGCTCGGGGCCGACCTGTGCGGTGAGGTCACGACGCCGAAGGCGCAGGTCGTCCCGGCGGTGGGGGAGAGGCGCTTCACCGTCGCCGCGATTGATCTCGGCATCAAGTCGATGACCCCGGCCCAACTCGCCGCCCGCGGGATCGAGGTTCACATCCTGCCCGCCACCACGACGTTTGACCAGGTACAGGCGTTGAAACCCGACGGCGTGTTCTTCTCGAATGGGCCCGGCGACCCCGCCACCGCTGACGGTCCAGTCGAGCTGCTGCGCCAGGTGTTGGCGGCCGGACTGCCATATTTTGGCATCTGTTTCGGGAACCAGCTTTTCGGGCGTGCCTTGGGGTTTGGAACCTACAAACTCAAGTTTGGGCACCGGGGCCTCAACCAGCCGGTCTTGGAGCGCGCCACGGGACGAGTCGAGATCACGGCTCAAAACCACGGGTTCGCCGTCGATGCACCGCTCGATCGTGTCACCCAGACTGAGTACGGCCAGGCGAGTGTGTCCCACATCGGCCTAAACGACCAGGTCGTCGAGGGCTTGGAACTTCGGCGCGACGGCCGACTGGTTGCTTTCTCGGTGCAGTACCACCCCGAGGCGGCCGCGGGCCCGCACGACGCAAACCACCTGTTCGATCGTTTCGCTGCCGTCATGGCTGGGAAGGACATCTGATGCCCCGCCGCACCGACATCTCCTCAATCCTCGTCATCGGTTCCGGCCCGATCGTCATCGGGCAGGCCTGCGAGTTTGACTACTCCGGCACCCAGGCCTGCCGGGTCCTAAAGGCGGAGGGATTCCGCATCGTCTTGGTCAACTCAAACCCGGCGACGATCATGACCGACCCGGACTTCGCCGACGCCACCTATGTCGAGCCCATCACGCCGGAGTTCGTGGAGCGAGTCATCGCTAAGGAACGCCCCGATGCGCTCCTGGCGACGCTCGGCGGTCAGACCGCGCTGAACACAGCGGTCGCTCTGCATGAGAATGGCGTCCTGGAACGCTACGGCTGCGAGCTGATCGGCGCCAGCTTCGAAGCGATCCAACGGGGCGAGGATCGGGAGGAGTTCAAGGCGATCGTCGAGTCTTTGACCGATATTCCCGGCGGGGCTCCGGAAGTCGCGCGGTCACGCATCTGTCACTCCCTCGATGAGGTTATGGCCGCCGCTGATGAACTCGGTTACCCGGTCGTCGTGCGCCCATCGTTCACGATGGGCGGCGTCGGCTCGGGCTTCGCACACGATCCCGACTCGCTGCGTCAGATTGCCGGTGCCGGTCT
>CAMCJC010000344.1 GCA_945875065.1 uncultured Propionibacteriaceae bacterium
TGGCGGCGAGCCCCGTGACAGAGGTCCTGATTGAGGAGTCGATCCTCGGCTGGAAGGAATATGAGCTTGAGGTGATGCGTGACCTCGCCGATAACGTCGTCATCATCTGCTCGATCGAGAACTTCGACCCGATGGGGGTCCACACGGGAGACTCGGTGACCGTCGCCCCAGCGATGACCCTCACCGATCGCGAGTATCAGAGGATGCGCGACGTGGGGATCGCGATCATCCGGGCCGTCGGAGTCGACACCGGCGGTTGCAATATTCAGTTCGCGATCAACCCCGATGATGGCCGCATGATCGTGATCGAGATGAACCCTCGGGTCAGCCGCTCGTCGGCCCTCGCGTCGAAGGCCACCGGGTTCCCGATCGCCAAGATCGCGGCGAAGGTCGCCGTCGGCTACACACTCGACGAGATTCGCAACGACATCACCCAGGTGACCCCCGCATCGTTTGAGCCCGCCCTCGACTACGTCGTGGTGAAGGTGCCGCGGTTCGCCTTCGAGAAGTTTCCGTCCGCTGACTCGACGCTGACTACTCACATGAAGTCGGTGGGTGAGGTCATGTCGATCGGCCGTAACTTCACGGAGGCACTAGGCAAGGCCCTGCGCTCCACCGAGACCGGGACTGGGTTCTGGCTCGGCAAAGCGCCGGAGGAGGACCTTGATGGTTTGCTGGCTGAGCTGAAGCGGCCTCACGACGGCCGACTGCTGAAGCTCATCGACGCCCTGGAGCTCGGTGCCACCGTCGAACAGCTGCATGAGTTCACCGGGATCGACCCGTGGTTCCTGGACCAGCTTCAGCTCATTCTGGAGGTCGGTACGGCGCTGCGCTCCAGCGAACGCCTCGACCCTGAGCTGCTCCTAACGGCGAAGCGACGGGGCCTGTCCGACGCGCAGATCGGTCGCCTTCGGGGCCTCGACGAGGGGGTCGTGCGTCAGCTGCGGTGGGCCCTCGACGTGAGGCCGGTGTTCAAGGCCGTTGACACGTGCGCCGCCGAGTTCGAGGCGCTCACGCCGTACCTGTACTCGACCTACGACGAGGAGACGGAGGTACCGCCGCGCGAGAAGGAAGCGGTGATTATCCTCGGGTCGGGGCCGAACCGTATCGGTCAGGGGATCGAGTTCGACTACTCGTGCGTGCACGCCACCATGGCCCTGCACGACGCCGGATACGAGGCGATCATGGTCAACTGCAATCCCGAAACCGTCTCCACCGACTACGACACCTCCGATCGCCTCTACTTCGAGCCGCTCACGGCTGAGGATGTACTGGAGATCTACCACGCCGAGGCGGCCGTCGGGCCGGTCGTCGGGGTCATCTGCCAGCTCGGCGGGCAAACCCCCCTCAAACTTGCTCAGCTCCTCAAGGACGCCGGCGTCCCGATCGTCGGAACCTCCCCTGAAGCGATCAACCTAGCCGAGGAGCGCGGTGCGTTCGGACGGGTCCTGGCTAAGGCGGGACTGCCTGCTCCCAAGCACGGCATGGCTGGTTCCGCGACCGAGGCGAGACAGATTGCGGCCGAGATCGGGTACCCGGTGCTCGTGCGTCCCAGTTTTGTGCTCGGCGGGCGCGGCATGGAGATCGTCTACGACGACGTCGCCCTGGACCGATACATCGCTTCGGCGACCGAAGTCTCGGAGGGCTCGCCGGTGCTGGTGGACCGCTTCTTGGACGACGCTGTGGAAATCGACGTCGATGCCCTCTACGACGGGGCGGAGCTCTACCTCGGCGGCGTGATGGAGCACATTGAGGAGGCTGGCATCCACTCCGGGGATTCAGCGTGCTCGCTGCCACCGATCACCCTGGGCGACGAGATCATCGAACGGATTCGGCGCTCCACCGCCTTGATCGCCGAAGGCGTGGGCGTCCGCGGCCTGATCAACATCCAATACGCGCTGCACGCAGACATTCTCTACGTGCTGGAGGCTAATCCGCGTGCCTCCCGAACGATCCCATTCGTGTCGAAGGCGACGATGACGCCGCTGGCGAAAGCTGCCGCGCGCATCATGCTCGGCAGCACCATCGCCGAGCTGCGGGCCGAAGGTCTACTGCGGCGCGAGAGCGATGGAACCGCCGATCGCCCCGGGGCCCCCGTGGCGGTCAAGGAAGCCGTGATGCCGTTCAACCGGTTCCGCACCGTGTCCGGTGCGTTCGTCGACACCCTTCTCGGCCCCGAAATGCGCTCGACCGGGGAGGTGATGGGCCTAGATGTCAGCTTCGGCCGTGCCTACGCGAAATCCCAGGCCGCTGGTGGCGGCCCCCTACCCAACGCCGGCACGGTATTCGTTTCGATCGCCAACCGGGACAAGCGGCACGCGATCTGGCCGATCAAGCGCCTGGCCGATCTCGGCTTCAAGATCCTCGCGACCAAGGGCACCGCGTCGGTACTGCGTCGCAACGGCGTCGAGGCCAACGAGGTGCACAAGCTGTCCGAACGGGGCCCTTCCAGCGAGGAGCCGAGCATCGTCGAGCTCATCAAGGACGGGCACATCGATCTGATCTTCAACACCCCGCAGGGCACGGTCGGCGGTGCGGACACTCGAAAGGACGGCTACCAGATCCGCACGGCCGCCGTCCTAACCGATGTGCCGTGCATCACGACAGTGCCGGGACTCGCGGCTGCGGTGCAGGGCATTGAAAACCAGCTGCGTGGGGAGCTTGGGGTCCGGTCGCTCCAGGAATGGGCGGGTCTGTGATGGTCTCCGCGACGACGCTTCTCACCCTGGCCGCCTACCAACGGCTGCTCCGGCCGGTTCTGTTTCGATATGCCGGCGGTAATCCCGAGGCCGTACACGAGGCCATGATCGAGTGGCTCTCCCACCTCCCCCCGACCCCCCGGCCGAGCATCGCTGCACCGGTCGAGGTCGCCGGCATCTTGTTCCCCAACCGGGTCGGCGTTGCCGCTGGCCTGGACAAGGACGGCCTCGCCGCTCCGGCCTGGGGCCGGCTCGGTTTCGGCTTCGCCGAACTCGGCACCGTCACCGCCCAACCCCAGCCCGGCAATGACAAGCCCAGGGCCTTCCGCGCTGTTGCCTCCCGCGCGATCGTTAACCGCATGGGCTTCAACAACGATGGTGCCGACGCGTTGGCGGATCGCCTGTTGAAGTTCGGTGTGGAGCGTGGCAACCGGCGTCTCGGCATCCCGCTGGGCATTTCCATCGGGAAGACCAAGGTGGTGCCGGTCGGCCAAGCCACGGCCGACTACGTCGCCTCCGTCGAGACGCTGCGGGGCTACGCCGACTATCTGGCAGTCAACGTCTCCAGCCAACACCCCCGGGCTGCGTTCGCTCCAGGC
>CAMCJC010000345.1 GCA_945875065.1 uncultured Propionibacteriaceae bacterium
CGCTGAGCTGCTCGGCCAGGTCGGCGTCGAGGTCACGCCGCCGGCCAGCAACCCGTCGCAGAACGTGATGCTCGCCCTCGACCCGGCCCTGCTCGACGGCGCCCCGGTCGGCTCCGGCGTCCTCCTCGGCCAGCCCTTGGACGGCCTCAAGGCCCGTGCCCTGACCCACTACTCGGCCAAATGGCCGTGGAGCGGGCAGGGGGTCGAGATCCTGCGCCTCAGCTACGCCCCCGGCATTGAGCCCGACGTCGAGATGGCCTTGGCGGATGCCGGCCTCTTCCTAGGTCGCGACCTCCCCGTGGCCCTCGACTACGCCGTGACCCGCTGGCCCGAGGTGCCACGGAGCTTGACACCCGATGCTCGTGCCGACCTCCTCAGCCGCCTGCCGGAGGGGATTCGCCTCGCCGGCGCTTGGGCGTTCGGCAACGGTATCGAGGCTGCCATCGCCTCCGGCTTGGAGGCGGCGTCGTGAAGCTTGGAACCCGCGCGTCGACGCTCGCCGTGACCCAGTCCACGTGGGTTGCCGAACGCCTTCAGGCCCTCGGAGTGGACGTCGATATCGTGCCGATCCGCACCCGTGGCGACCGGGATCGCGGATCACTCACGGCGTTGTCCGGCCTCGGCGTGTTCGCCGCGGAGCTCCGCACCGCCCTCCTGAGCGGCGAGGTCGACTTCGCCGTCCACTCCTTGAAAGACCTTCCCGTCGAGCCCGTGCCCGGCCTGATGCTGGCCGCGATTCCCGAACGCGAGTCCTCCCGCGATGCCTTGTGCGCGCGAGACGGGATGTGCCTGGCCGACCTGCCCGCCGGTGCTCGCATCGGGACCGGGTCGCCGCGCCGCATCGCTCAGCTGCGGGCGCTTCGGCCGGATCTGACCTACGTTGACATCCGCGGCAACATCGATACTCGCCTGGCGCGCGTGACACGCGGTGATGTCGACGCCGTAATCCTCGCTGTAGCCGGCCTGAATCGCCTAGGACTTGCCGAGCGGATCACCGAGGAACTCTCGATCCTGCCCGCGCCCGGTCAGGGGGCCCTGGCCGTTGAATGCCGGGCCGAAGACGCCGAGACGGTCGCCCGGCTCGCGGAACTCGACCACCCGCCCACACACTTGGCTGTCATCGAGGAACGAGCCGTGCTCGCCGCGTTAGGGGGCGGCTGCGCCGCGCCGATCGCCGCTCTGGGGGAACGAGGCAGGCTCGGGGCCGCGGTATTCGCTTCCGACGGAGCCCGCAGCATCGAGGCTGTCGAAGATCTGGTTGTTGGCGCCGGGGAGGGGGTAGCGCGGCTGCTGCTAGACGGCGGGGCCGCCGAGATCACCGACCTCGGGGCCTCGCGCGAATCGCGCTTGGGCGAGTTCCACGACGCCGCGTCGTTGTGGCCGGCTGAGGCAAACCGCTTGGTGTTTCTGCCCCGCGAGGCAGGCGAGCTGTCCAGCGCGCTGGAACAGGCGGGGCTGGATGTGACGGCCGTCCCTCTCCAAGAACGAGTCGTGCTGCCCGTGACTAAGCTGCCGGATGCCGACTGGACGATCGTGACCTCCGCCCGCACCGTCGAAACCTGCCAGGAGCTGGGGCTGCGGCTGCCGGGGAAGATCGCTGCGGTTGGCAACGCGACCGCAGCCGCCCTGCGTGCCGCCGGCTACGTCGTCGACTTCGTCCCCAACGAGGCTAGCGGCGACGGGATAGTCGCAGAGTTCCCGGCCGGCAAGGCGCGGGTACTGATCCCGGGATCGGCGTTGTCGAAGCCGAATCTTCCCGATGGACTGCGGAGTCTCGGCCACGACGTGGCCGTCCTACCCGTCTACACCATGACCCCGGTGCAGGCAATGCCGGAGAACCTGGTCGCTAGGTGGCGTGCGGGGGAGTTCGGGGCGGTCGTCATTACTGCGGGTTCGGTGGCGCGCGCCGTCGACCAGCTGCTGGGGTGGCCGGCCGAAACGCGGGTCCTGGCCATCGGACAGCCGACCGCCAGGGTGTTGAATGAGCTGGGGGTCGCGGCGAGCGTGTCGCCGTCGCCCGATGCCGCCGCCGTCGCCGAGGCGGCCGCCGACCTGATCCGGAAGGGGAACGCATGATCGAACGTCCACGCAGGCTCCGCACGTCCGCAGCGATGCGGCGGCTCGTGAGGGAGACGCGACCTAGGCCGTCGCAGCTGGTGCTGCCGGCGTTCGTGGGGGAGCGCGACGGCGATATCGCCGCGATGCCGGGCGTCCGTCGTCATACTGTTCGTCAGATCGGGGAGGTCGCGAGGGCAGCCCGGGACGCCGGACTCGGCGGGATCAGGTTGTTCGGCGTGCCGGACGACGCCGACAAGGATCCCGAGGGCTCCCAGGCGTGGGCGGCGGAGGGAATCACGCAGCGAGCCATCGCGGCTTGCCGCGAGGCGGTCGGCGACGATCTGGTCATCATGTCCGATGTGTGCCTCGACGAGTTCACCACTCACGGCCATTGCGGGGTGTTGGGAGAGGACGGAGCCGTCCTGAACGATGAGACCTGCCAGCTGTACGCGGCGCAGGCGGTGGCGCAGGCGATCGCAGGCGCCCACGTCGTCGCGCCGTCGGGGATGATGGACGGCCAGATCGCGATTATTCGCGAGCGCCTCGACGAGGCTGGCTACGCCCATGTCGGAATCCTCGCCTATTCGGCTAAATATGCTTCCGCCTTCTACGGGCCGTTCCGGGAGGCGGTCGGGTCGTCGCTGCGGGGCGACCGCCGCACCTATCAGCAAGACCCGGCGAACCGTCGCGAGGGCTTGCGTGAGGCGCTGCTTGACCTAGCCGAGGGTGCCGACATCGTGATGGTCAAGCCCGCGAGCCACTACCTGGATGTACTGGCGGATGTCGCAGCCGCCTCCCAGGTGCCGGTCGCGGCCTATCAGGTGTCGGGCGAGTATTCGATGATCGAGGCTGCCGCGGCGCGGGGCTGGATCGACCGGCGCGCCGCGATCGAGGAGTCTGTCACGAGTATCGTTCGGGCCGGCGCCGACGTGGTGCTGACCTACTGGGCCATGGAGGTGGCTAAATGGCTGAACTGAATCAGGGCTGGATGGAACGAGCTTGCGAGTCGATCCCTGGCGGCGTTAACTCGCCGGTCAGGGCGTACGCGTCGGTTGGCGGAACCCCGCGGTTCATCACCTCCGCGAAGGGCTGCCGCATCACCGACGTCGGCGGCCGCACCTACGTCGACCTCGTGTGCTCGTGGGGGCCGGCGTTGCTCGGTCACGCACATCCTCAGGTCGTGTCGGCGGTGCAGGCGGCGGCCGCGAAGGGGCTCAGCTT
>CAMCJC010000346.1 GCA_945875065.1 uncultured Propionibacteriaceae bacterium
CGGCCGCCATCGCCCCCTCCGCATCGAGCCGCGATTGGGTGAGAGCAAACGCGGCCTGGCGGCCGCCGGGCAAGGTGACCTCCACGGGATCCGGGAACTCGCCAGTCGCCAGCGCGACAAAAGCGCTGGTAGCGGCGGCACAGGCGCACGCGCCGGTCGTCCAGCCGGGCCGCAGCTGTGAGGACTCCAGCTGCGCCTTGCGGCCGCGGGGGCGCAACGCTTCGCGCCCCTCCGCGGCCAGAGCAGCGTCCTCAGCGGTCATTCGTGGTCTCGGAGCGACTGGCCATCGCGTTGACCGCGGCCACGGCCATCGCGGAGCCGCCGCGCCGCCCCAGCACGGTTAGGTACTCGACGCCGCTGTCATCGGCGACGAGGGCGTCCTTCGACTCCGCCGCGCCGACGAACCCGACGGGGATGCCGATTATCGCGGCCGGCCGCGCGCCGGTCTCCCGCATCACCTCGAGCACGCGGAACAGCGCTGTGGGGGCGTTGCCGATCGCGACGACCGACCCGTCGAGGAGCCCGTCCTCGTGCCACAGGTCGACGGCGGCAGCGGTCTTGGTGCAGCCCTTCGCCTCGGCGATCGCCGGAAGGCGCGGGTCCTTGATGTGGCAGACGATCCGTGTGTGTTCCGGCAGGCGACTGCGGATGATGCCCGTGGCCACCATCGACGAGTCGCACAGGATCGGGGCGCCGGCCTCCAGGGCCGCCAGGCCCGCAGCCGCCACCCCAGGCGTGAACGCGATCAGATCGGCGATCGCCGGATCCGCCGCGGCATGAATCATCCGCACCACCAGAGGCTCCACGTCGACGGGAAAACGCTCCAGATTCGACTCCTCACGGATGATCTCGAACGAGCGGGCATAGATCGGGCTACCGGTCTTGATGTAGTCGTTGGTCACGCTGCTAAGCCTAGGTCAGCCGCCGCCTGTAGCCGACTAGCCCAACCAGCCGACACGCATAGTGGCGCTGGATGCGAACTGTGCGACGAAACTGGCTAGGCTGTCTCGCGACAATCGACTATCGCGCTTGCCGACGACGAAGGAATCCGGTGTGAATCCGGAAGCGGTGCCGCCACTGTGACCACCTCCGGGTGGGAGCCAGATACTTCTAGGCAAGCCAGCACGACACGGGCGTAGCACCCGAGGAGGGCGAGCATGAGCGCAGACCGCACCCTGTCCGGAGTGGGGGTGGGTCCCGGCGACCCAGACCACGTGACCGTTAAGGCGCTGCGCATCCTAGAGGCCGCCGATGTCATCCTGGTTCCCAGCACCGAGGCGCGGGCCGGCGGCATCGGACGGGCCGAAGAGATCGTGTGCACCCATCTGCCGAACAAGGCGGAGGCGATCAGTCGCATTCCCTTCTCGATGGCCGAGCGTCGCGGGATCGGCGCGCGCCGCTCACAGGCGTGGGAGGCGTCGGCAACCGCCGCGGTCAAGGCCTTCGAGGCTGGTGCCAGCAGGGTCGCGTTCGCCACCGTCGGGGATGCTTCGGTGTTCTCGACATTCTCATACCTCAGCGACCTGGTCTCGCAGCGGATGGAGGTCAAGGTCGAGGTGATCCCCGGCATCACCGCGATGCAGGCCATCGCCGCCGCCAACCGTACCCCGCTGGTGGAGGGCCAGGAGATCCTCTCGCTCGTCCCGTGGACTGTCGGGGCCGAGAAGCTGGCGCGGGTGTGCGAGCTCTCCGACACCGTGGTCGTCTACAAGGGCGGCCGCGAGATGACCGAGCTCCGGGCGGTCCTTCAGGCTCAGGGACGCCTCGACGACGCCGTCCTCGGCACCGACCTTGGCCTGCCATCCGAACGCGTCGTGCCCTTGGCCGACGTGACCGAGCGGGCCCCGTATTTCAGCACCGTCCTAGCCGCGCCTAGACGCGCCACCACCGGAGGGAGAATATGAGCGGACTGAGACTCGACCCGAAAGGGCTGGTGGTCTTCGTCGGCGCCGGGCCCGGCGCCGACGACCTGATCACCGTGCGCGGCGCACGGGTCATCGCGGAGGCCGACATCATCATCTGGGCCAGCTCGCTGGTTCATCCCGGGATCATCGCTGGCCACAAGGCGGGGGCGGAGGTCATCGACTCCGCGTCGATCCCCTTGGAGGACTTGGTGCCGCTGTACACCCGCGCCCGCGACGAGAAGCTCCTCGTGGCCCGTGTCCACACCGGGGATCCAGACATCTATGGGGCGACGGCCGAGCAACGCGACTTGTGCGCCCAGATCGGTATCCCCACCGAGACGATCCCCGGCATCTCGGCGTTCTCCGCCACCGCCGCGCGCGTCGACGCGGAGTTGACGCTGCCGGAGGTCGCGCAGTCGATGATCCTGACCCGCCTCGAAGGCGGGCGGACCCCGATGCCTGAGAAGGAGAGCATCCGCGCGTTCGCCGCCCACGGCACGACGATGTCGATCTATTTGTCGGCCGCCCGCAACAAGCAGTTGGAGGCGGCGCTCCTGGAGGGCGGCTACCCGCCCGAGACGCCCTGCATCATCGGCTACCGCGTCACCTGGCCCGACGAGGCGATCTGGCGGGTTCAGCTGAAGGAACTGTCGGCGACGATGAAGGAACACAAGCTTTGGAAGCACACGATCGTGCTTGTCGGCCCGGCCCTGGCCACCGACCGCGCCGCCAAACGCTCCCACCTCTACCACCCCGGATTCCGGCACGAGTACCGGACGGCCGACAAGGACGCCCAGGCCGATCTCAAGGAGCACGGCGCCACCACCTACAACCTGGACGGAGACAACGCATGATCACGGTCTATGGGCACCTCGGGGCCCCCGGCGAGGAGCTGCGGCGTGCCGTCGCCGAAGCCGGGGTGGTGGTCGGTGGGCGTCGCCACCTCGACGAATTGGCCGTCCCCGATGAGAAACGTATCGTCCTCGGCGGCCTCACCGGCGCGGTCGAAAAGATCCAGCGGCTCCCGGAGGGCACCGACGTGGTGATCCTCGCCTCGGGCGACCCGCTGTGGTTTGGCGTCGTCCGCAAGCTACGGTCGATCGGGCTGCGGCCGAACGTCGTAACGCGGGCATCGTCGGTCGCGGAGGCCTTCGCCCGCATCGGCCTGCCGTGGGACGATGCCGTCACCGTCTCGGCGCACGGCCGCCCCGTGGATGCGGCGATCGCGGCGGCGCGCCGCTACGCGAAGGTCGCGGTCATGACCGACCCGCGGGAACCCCTGACCCAGTTGATCGAGCCCCTGGAGGGCCTCGGCAGGACGTTCGTGCTTGCCGAACGACTCGGCGAGGACGACGAGCGCGTGCAGGTCCT
>CAMCJC010000347.1 GCA_945875065.1 uncultured Propionibacteriaceae bacterium
CTTCTTCCCGAAGGTGATGGCCTTGAAGTCCTCGGTCTGCTTCCGGATACCGATCTCGGCCGGGAAACGCTCGATCGAACTGGCACCGTAGAACCCCACGATCCCCTCGGTGTGATCGAGGATGTACTGGGCATCCTCCGGGCCGGCGATTGGTCCGCCGTGACACAGGCAGAGGATATCGGGGTTGACGGTCTTGGCCGCGTCGGCGAGCGCCTGCACCTTGACCGCCGCCTCTTCGAGGGTCAGGGCCGTCTTCGCGCCGATCGTGCCAGAGGTTGTCAGTCCCATGTGGGGGACGAGGATGTCGGCCCCGGCGGCCGCCATCTCCTTGGCTTGTTCCTCATCGAACACGTACGGCGAGGTGAGCAGGTCGAGGTCGTGGGCCATGCGGATCATGTCGATCTCCGGACCATAGCCCATCCCCGTCTCCTCCAAGTTGGCTCGGAAGACGCCGTCGATGAGTCCGACCGTGGGAAAGTTCTGGACCCCGGCGAACCCGACCGCCTTGACCTGTTGGAGGAAGTACGGCATGACACGGAACGGGTCGGTGCCGTTGACGCCAGCTAGGACAGGGGTGCGCTGCACCACGGGTAGGACCTCGTTGGCCATTTCCATCACGATGGCATTCGCGTCACCGTAGGCCAGCAAGCCGGACAGCGAGCCGCGGCCAGCCATCCGGAACCGGCCGGAGTTGTAGATGACGAGGAGGTCGATTCCACCGGCCTCCGCGGACTTTGCCGTGATTCCGGTTCCGGCGCCGCCGCCGATGATCGGCTGTCCTGCCGCGACCTGTGCGCGGAAGCGGTCGAGGATCTCTTTGCGTGACATTTCTTCTCCTTCAATTTGTGGTTGGTCTAGGTTGTCGTGGAGCCGGTGATGAGCCGATGCAGCGACTCAGCCATGGCCGCGCCGAAAGCGGGCGCGTTGATGTCCTCGTCGCGTTCTCGACAGGTCACGTGGGATTCGGCTAGCCCTTCGCGCAGGGCGTCGAACAGGGCCTCGTCGGCGTCGGCGTCACGGAACGGACCACCGTCGACGTCGATGGCGCTGACTCCCCGAAGGGGTATGAACAGCTCGGTGGGCCCCTTGGCGGCCGAGAGCTTGACCGCGATGCGCCGTCCCAGCTCGGCCATTTCGTCAGGCGTGGTTCGCATGAGGGTGACCGTCGGGTTGTGGACGAAGAGGTTGCGGTCACGGAACTGCTCCGGGACGGTCTCCAAGGGGCCGAAGTTGACCATGTCCAGTGCTCCGAGGCTAACTACCTGCGGCAGCCCGACGGCTCCGACTCGCCCGAGCCGCTCCGGCCCGGCGCTCAGGATGCCGCCGACGAGATCATCTGCGAGTTCAGTGGTGGTCAGATCGCAGACGCCGGCCAACAGCCCCGATTCGGCCAGCTTCTCCATGGCCCTGCCTCCGGTTCCGGTCGCGTGGAAGACCAGGACCTCATATCCCAGTTCGACGAGCCGCTGCCGAGCCGCGTCGGCGGCCGGCGTGGTGACCCCGAACATCGTGACCGCGACGAGCGGCTTGTGCTCGTCCAAGTCCACTCGACCTTCCAACGCTCGGGCCATGCCGGCGATGGCCGCTACGGCGTTGCCGAGGACCTTCGTCGAGACCGAGTTGATACCGGCTATGTCGACCACCGAGTACATGATCGCGGTGTCGACCTCGCCGACGTACGGCTGCACGTTCCCCGACGCCATCGTTGAGACGAGCAGCTTTGGGAACCCGACGGGGAGCGCCTGCATCGCGGCGGCAGCGACCGATGACCCACCGGAGCCGCCGACCGCTAGCAACGCATGGATTCGGTCCTCTGCGGCGAGCTGTGCGGCGATGACGGCGGCCCCCTGGCTCATCACGCCCATCATCTCGCCTCGGTCCTTCCGGGAGCGCAACGCTTCGGGGTCCACGCCCGCAGCACGAATCACATCGTCGGAGGTGATATCGGCGAGGGGACACGACGAGAATGACCCGACATCGACGACGAGCGTCTCGACCCCCAGTTCCTGCAACCTCC
Organism: uncultured Propionibacteriaceae bacterium; assembly: GCA_945875065.1. Lineage (GTDB taxonomy): Bacteria > Actinomycetota > Actinomycetes > Propionibacteriales > Propionibacteriaceae > Arachnia. The sequence continues at coordinate 2,018 of CAMCJC010000347.1, forward strand.
CGACCAGCCATCGGTACTCGTCGCCCTTGGTGTCCAGCGTCCCTATCAGACCCACTACAGCCATGTCTTCACGCTCCCTCGCGTCGTTTTACCAACGGTTCCCACGTTAGGCGCCGATCGCGCGACGTGCTGGGCCAATTCGGCGGGATTGGCCCAACACGGCAAACTGCTGGCATGGACCGAGTGTCTGCACCCGAACTCGCCCGGCTGTTGGGCGATTGGGCCGGCGACGCCGCCTGCCTGCCCGGAGCACTGTGCGACGCGCTGACGGAACTCGTCGATCTTGGATTCCTTCCCGCCGGTTGCCTGCTGCCGCCGCAGCGCGAATTGGCATCATCGCTGGCGATCTCGCGCGGTACCGTCACCGCAGCTCTTGAAAGGCTGCAGGCCAGGGGATACTCGACCTCCCGACGAGGCTCGGGGACGCGTGTTCGCTGCGGCCGATCCGGTATCCACAATGCCGGGCGGCTCGTCTCGTTGAGCCACTCCCCCAGCCTGACGGACCTGTCTACAGGCGCGCTGCCCGCATCGCAGGCCACCCGCGAGGCGTTGCTGACTGGCCTCTCAGGCTGGGACGAGTATCTGGATACCGATGGGTACTTCCCGGCTGGCCTGCCGGTGCTGCGCGCGGCGATCGCCCAGCACCTGACTGCCAGCGGCGTCGACACCCGACCCGAACAGATTCTGGTCACCAACGGTGCCCAGCAAGCAACGAACCTGGCGGTTCGCTCCCTGCACAGCCCAGGAGACCTAGTGCTGTGTGACGACCCGACCTACCGAGGCGCGCTCGAGGTGTTCGCTAGCGCTGGGCTGCGGGTCGAGGGCATCCCGATGCGGTCCGGCCTAGTGCCCGAGCTGGTGGCCAAGGCGATCCGCCGGCAGCCGAGGTCGCTGTACTGCCAGACCTCGATCCACAATCCGACGGGCCAGAGGATGCCGGCCGTCGAACGCCGTGCGCTGGCAGAGGTCGTGACCCGGGCCGGGCTACCGGTCATAGAGGACTGTTGTTCCTGGGATCTGACGCTCACCGGGGTACCGTCGAGGACCTTGGCGGGTTTGGTGGACCCAGAGCTTCTAGTGAGTTGCTGGACCATGTCCAAGCTGTTCTGGGGCGGGCTCCGGATCGGCTGGGTGAGGGCCGCGCCGGAGCGAGTCCGGGCGATGGCGGAGCTGCGAAAGGGGTGGGACCTGGCCTCCTCGGTCCCGGATCAGCTCTTGGCGGTCCGATTACTGGCGCATGCTCCGAAGGCACGACGC
>CAMCJC010000348.1 GCA_945875065.1 uncultured Propionibacteriaceae bacterium
TCCCGGGTTCATCGACGTCGGGCTCACTGGCCTCGTCGCGGCTGGCGTAACGGGGCAGGACGAGCGGCCAGGGCCCTTGGAACTCGTCGTCCTGCTCATATGCCCGGCGCGAGGGTGCGTCGGGGCGAGACAACTGCAGGGCCGCCGAATCTCGCTTCATGCCTTGGAATATTAACTGCCGACAACGTCGCGATGGGCGTCCCAAAGTCATCCGATTGGCCTTCGTAAAACCAAGTTCCGGCGGCCGGATGCCTGGCGTAAACCTAAACGGATGTCAGCAGGTGCGGGATCAAGATCGCTACGAGGACCAGCGTCGCGACAATCTCCCAACGCCCCAAGACCCTGGCGGTAACAGGCCTGCCACGCATCGCGCCACGCCACGGCACCAACCAGGCCCGCACCGTCATCGCAGCAAAAAACGTTGTCAGGGCGATCTTGCTGAGCCCGAAGTCGACGAAGGCCATCAGAACCGTGCACGCGAGGTGCCACGCGACGGAGTAGACGAGGTAGTCGAGGCGACCGCGCTGACGGATGTTCGTTTTTACATAGAACACCGTGCCGAAGAAATAGGAGAAGCACACCACGGCAACGCCCACGATCCTTGCATCAGCCGAAAGTGTGAGCGGACCCGCGGAACCGATCACCAAAGGCAGGGCGCTCGCGGCGGCGACGGTCACCAGGTCGGAAGTTAAGCATCGTTCGTTACGCGCCCAGCTGAACCACAAACCGGCGGCGGTCAAGGGTACGAACACGATCGCCCAGGCGGCCCAGTCGGGCCGCAGCGCGACGACGACTGCTGACAACATCGCCGTCGTCGCCCCGTAGGTCATAACGGCCTTCAGGTAACGACCCTTGAAGCGCGACTTGAGCCACTGGCCGGTGGCGAAGAAGGCGAAATAGCCGAGCAGCCAGGCGGGGCCGAGGATCGCGACGGCCGGGTGGAAGTTGCCGGAGCCCAGGGACCAGATCAGAGCGAACAGGTAGGGCGCCAGAACCATCGCCCACGCCCCGTGGTGGTTGGGAACCCAGCCTTGGGAAGGCCTCTTGCCGCGACGGCCCACCTTGGCTCGGTCAGTGGCTCGGCTGGTCACCCGTCGATTCTAAGGACCCGAAGGATGCGAGACAAACCCGGACAATATGTCGCTTACCTGGGTTACGGCCCTTGCCAGCAGCTACCGGTCGTTCTTGAAGATCCCCATGGCGGCGGCGACGTTGACTGCCGCGATACCTGCCCACGCGACTATCATCCCAAGCAGGCCCACACTGGACGCGATCCCCGTCAGCGGGATCGCCAACACCAAAGAGATGATGGCCAAGGTCAGCGACGGCGCGGTCGAGCCCTTACTCGGGCGCGCCGGTTGAACACCGAACTGCTGCCCCTGAGCACGAGTCAAGGGCCCGGTGCCCTGCCCCTGCTGCCGCCGGATCTCGGCGAGGACTTTCTGCGTGAACGATTCGACCAGCGCCGGTTCCATCTCCGACCCAAGCTCCTGACGGGCCTTAAGCACGGCCTCGAACTCCGACTTGTCGAGCGACTCACTCATGGCACCAGGGTACTGACAAAATCTCGCGACGACACGCGCGGCCAAAACCTAGTAGGACAAGATCGTGACGGCCCGTCACCCCGACCTTGGTCCGGATCCGCAAGTAGGCTCCCGCTATGACGATGACGAGTTCGCCGGAGCAGCCGCAGGCGCTGGCACGCGTCGTTGGAGCCGTCGCTGACTGGGTGGGTCGCCTCGGCGAGATCTGGGTCAGCGCGCAGGTTATTGAGATCAAGCGCCGAAACTATGCGACGCAATTCCTCACCCTCCGCGACCGCACCACCGACGTTTCCTGCTCCGTCACGACGACGGCCTTCGTCCTGGACCAGGCGGGAGCGCTCCCTGAGGGCTCAGAGGTCGTGGCGCGGCTGAAGCCGCGCGTGTGGGAGCGGACGGGATCGCTGAACTTTGAGTGCCTCGAGTTGCGGGTGGCCGGCGCGGGCCGGCTGCTGGCCGAGCTCGACGCTCGTCGCCGCAAGCTCCAAGCCGAAGGCCTGTTCGATGCCCACCGGAAGCGTCCGCTGCCGTTCCTGCCCCGCCGCATCGGTCTGATAACTGGCAAGGGCTCCGACGCGGAGCGCGACGTGAAGCGCAACACCCACCGGCGCTGGCCGGCGGTCTTCGAGATCGAGCATTGCCTCGTCCAGGGGCCGCGGGCCGCCAGCGAGGTCATCGACGCTCTGGCCCGCCTCGACGCACACCCCGAGGTCGACGTCATCGTCATAGCCCGGGGCGGCGGTGCTCTAGAGGATCTTCTACCGTTCTCCGACGAGGGCATGGTCAGGGCCGTCGCGGCCTGTCGCACCCCCGTCGTCTCGGCGATCGGCCACGAATCCGACGTGCCGCTGATCGACTTCGCCGCCGACGTCCGCGCCTCCACCCCCACCGAGGCCGCCTCCCGCATCGTCCCCGAACTCACGTTCGAGGAAGCACTCATCGCCGAGACGCGCGAGCGGTGCCGGGCCGCCGCCCTCGGAAGGATCGAGCGATGCGGGAAGGAGCTTGCCCAGCTGCGAACTCGTCCCGTTCTCGCTTCTCCCGCCGCCGCCCTCACCGGCCATGTCGAACGCCTGGCTACCCTCCGGCTGCGCCTGATCACCGCCGCGGAGCGCCGGATTACGGCCGAGCAGGCAGCCCTCGACTCCCGCCTCCGAGTGGTCCGGGCGTTGTCCCCGTCGGCGACCCTCGCCCGCGGCTATGCCCTGCTGACCAGCGGCGACGCCCCGGTCACTGCCGCGTCCGCCCAGATCGGGCAGGCCGTGGTGGCCCACGTCGCCGACGGCGAACTCGACCTGTCCGTCACCGCAACCAGGAGCAATGATGGCTAAGAAACTCTCCTACGAGGAAGCCCGCGACGAGCTGGTCGCCACCGTCACCAAACTCGAGTCCGGTGCTGAGACCCTGGCTGAGACCATGAAGCTTTGGCAGCGCGGCGAGGAGCTGGCGGCCATCTGCCAGGGTCATCTAGACGAGGCCCGCGCCACCATCGAACAGGCCGCGAAAGAGTAGTCGCATCCGCGGGCCTGCGCCTCAAGAATCAGACGAGGACGTTGAGGAAAGCTTTGCTCCTCGGACTCACCTCTGAGGTGAAACCGCCCTCGTACTGCCGTTGGCTACCGCCGACGCAGGGTCACGGTGACGTCTCCTTCGCCGAGCACTTGGCGCAGCCGTTCGGTGTCCACGCCGATGATCCGTCCTACCCTGGTGAAGGTCCTGGAGTTGG
>CAMCJC010000349.1 GCA_945875065.1 uncultured Propionibacteriaceae bacterium
GCCGCCCAGCTTTGGAAACTGCGGGCCGACGGTGCGGGCCTGGCCGGCGTCTCGCTCGCCAAGCCCGCTTACGGGTCGTGGGAGGACGCGGCGGTGCCGCCGGAGCGGCTGGGCGCGTACCTGCGTGACTTCGACGCCCTCCTGAACAAGCATGGCCTCCACTCCCTGCCCTACGGGCACTTCGGCGACGGGTGCGTCCACGCCCGCATCGACTTTCCATTCGAGGCGCACGACGGCCAGGCCCGATACCGGGCATTCATGCTGGACGCCGCCGAACTGGTCGCCTCGCACGGCGGCTCGATGTCCGGCGAGCACGGCGATGGCCGGGCCCGCTCGGAACTGCTGCCGAAGATGTACTCCCCCGCCGCCCTGGAGTTGTTCAGCGCCGTCAAACACCTGTTCGACCCGAAGAACCTCCTCAACCCCGGGGTCCTCGTCGACCCCGCACCCACCGACGCGAACCTCCGCATGGTCGCGGCCACCCGGTCTCCTTTGAACACATCCGACCCCGACTTCGTGGCGAAGGTGCACCAATGCTCCGGCGTCGGCAAGTGCCTCTCCAATACCACGGGTTCCGGCGGCGTGATGTGCCCCTCGGTCCAAGCGACCCGGCACGAGAAAGATTCGACGCGCGGCCGCGCTCGGGCGCTGCAGGAGATGGTCAACGGTTCCCTGATCGCCGACGGCTGGAAGTCGAAGGAAGTGGCGGAAGCCCTGGACCTGTGCCTCAGCTGCAAGGGCTGCTCCCGCGACTGCCCAACCGGCATCGATATGGCCGCCTACAAGGCCCGCGTCACCCACGAGCGCCTCAAGGGCAAGTTGCGGCCCCGCAACCACTACTCCCTGGGTTGGCTCCCCCGCTGGGGTCGGGTGATCACGTCGCTGCCCGGCGTCGGGAAACTAATCAACCTCGTCGGTCGCGCCCCGGGCCTCAGCAACGCCCTCAAATGGGGCGCCGGCGTCGACTCGCGCCGCCAGATCCCGAAGTTCGCCTCGCGGTCCGCCAGGAAACGCACCCGCCTGCCCAAGGGCGGGGCGAAGGGTCCGGTGCTGATATGGGTCGACTCGTTCAGCGACTGCTTCGAATCGAACTCGTTCGCGCCCATCGTTCAGGTGCTCTCCCGCCTGGGCTACGAGCCCCGCATCCTCGACAAAACCGCGTGCTGCGGACTCACCTGGATCTCCACCGGACAGCTCGACGGCGCCCGCCGTCGCCTCGCCGAGGCAGCGGCGGTCTTGGCTCCGTACGTCGTGTGGGGGATTCCGATCGTCGGTGTGGAGCCCAGCTGCACCAGTGTTTGGCGTTCCGACGCCCCTGAGCTGCTGCCCGATGACACCAACGTCGCATCGCTCAACGGCAAGATCCTCACCCTGGCCGAGTTCCTAGCCAAGGACCCCGACTTCACGCCCCCCGACCTCAGCGGCCACACGATCGTGGCACAGCCGCACTGCCATCACGCGTCAGTCATCGGCTGGCAGGCCGACCATGCAATCCTCGAAAAGACGGGCGCTAACGTGATCCGCGTGGGCGGCTGCTGCGGGTTGGCCGGCAACTTCGGCGTCGAGATCGGCCACCACGAGGTCAGCGTCAAGGTCTTCGAGCACGATCTCGGCCCCGCGATCACGGCCCACCCGGACGCGATCGTCCTGGCGGACGGCTTCAGCTGCCAAACCCAGCTCCGCGGCCTCGCGGGTAAGGACTCGATGAGCCTGGCAGAGCTCCTAGCTACCCACGAATAGCCGGCTCCACCACGAGAACCCTGCAAACGGACGGAGACGAAGCTGCTCGGCCGGCCCGTACTCCGAGATCGCGGCCAGCTATCGCCGCTTTATCCCTTCGCACTGGTGAGGCCGAGCAGCGGCCCCAGGAACTCGCCGGTCGCCGAGCCGTCAACCTTCGCGACCTCTTCCGGTGTGCCCGTAGCGACGACCTGCCCGCCACGGGAACCCCCGCCGGGCCCCATGTCGATGATCCAGTCGGCCGCCTTGATGACATCGAGGTTGTGCTCGATCACCACCACCGTATTGCCGGCATCGACGAGTCGATGCAGCACGGCCAGCAGTTTACGGATGTCCTCGAAGTGCAGGCCCGTCGTCGGCTCGTCGAGCACGTACAGGGTACGGCCGGTGGAGCGTTTCTGCAGTTCCGCGGCGAGCTTGACGCGCTGCGCCTCGCCGCCGGACAGGGTCGTCGCCGGCTGCCCCAACCGCACATAGCCGAGCCCGACCTCCTCCAGCGTCTTTAAGTGGCGGGCGATGGCGGGGATCGACTCGAAGAACGAAACGCCGTCGGAAATCGACATCTGCAGTACATCGGAGATCGACTTGCCCTTGTAGTGCACCTCCAGGGTCTCCCGGTTATAGCGCGCGCCGTGACACACCTCGCACGGCACGTACACGTCCGGCAGGAAGTTCATCTCGATCTTGATCGTGCCGTCGCCGGTGCAGTTCTCGCAGCGGCCGCCCTTGACGTTGAACGAGAACCGGCCTGGCTGGTAGCCACGAACCTTCGCCTCCGGCGTCGTCGCGAACAGGCTGCGGATCTTGTCGAATACGCCCGTGTAAGTCGCCGGGTTGGAGCGAGGCGTGCGGCCGATCGGCGATTGGTCGACCTGGATGACCTTGTCGACGTTATCCAATCCTTTGAGCTTGCGGTGCTTCCCCGGGACGGCCTTCGCGCCATAGATTTGCTTCGCTGCCGCCGTGTAGAGGATGGAGTTGACCAGCGACGACTTGCCCGAGCCGGAGACGCCGGTAACAGCGATGAGACGCCCGAGCGGAAACTCGACATCGACATTACACAAGTTGTTCTCAGCCGCGCCTAGGACGGCGACGCTCTTGCCGTTGCCGACGCGTCGCACCGCCGGCACCTCGATCGCCAACTTTCCGGCGAGGTAACGGCCGGTCAAGGACTCCTCGGAAGCGAGCAACTCCTCGACGGGGCCGGAGACCACGACCCTGCCGCCGAGCTCGCCAGCTCCGGGGCCGATGTCGACGACCCAGTCGGCGGCGCGGACGGTGTCCTCGTCGTGCTCGACGACTATGAGGGTGTTTCCGAGGTCTCGCAGCCTGACGAGGGTCTCGATGAGGCGCAAATTGTCGCGCTGATGCAGGCCGATGCTGGGCTCGTCGAGGACGTACAGGACGCCGACGAGCCCGGACCCAATCTGCGTCGCGAGCCGGATCCGCTGTGCTTCGCCGCCCGATAGGGACCCGGCGGATCGG
>CAMCJC010000350.1 GCA_945875065.1 uncultured Propionibacteriaceae bacterium
GGGCTGGTCCGGCTCGGTTGCGAGGCGAGCCGACGCTACCTCGCAGCCGCCGTGACGTCTCGAGCCAGGAATCACGAATCCTCGTGAACATCATCTGGCCTTGTCAATCCGCTAGGGCAGGTTCGAACCCAGGGTTGAAGCGTTCGGCTCCCCACCGCCGTAGCGTCATTCTCACCCGAATCGGACATGGAGGTGACCATGGTCAGTGAGGTCAATGGCTTGAGTAAGCGCTATGGCGATGCGTACGCCGTCAAGGACGCATCGTTCTCAGTTCACCCGGGACGTGTCACCGGGTTCCTGGGCCCCAACGGGGCGGGCAAGTCCACCACGATGCGCTGCATCGTCGGGTTGGATCACCCAACTGCCGGAACCGCGCTGCTCGACGGAAAGAAGTACAGCGAACTCACCGCCCCGCTACACGAGGTCGGCGCGCTGCTCGACGCGCGCTCGGCCCACCGCTCCCGCACAGCTCGCAATTACCTGGCCTCGATCGCGGCCACCCATCGCATCCCACGCGCCCGGATCGATGCCGTCCTGGAGCGCACCGGGCTCACATCCGTGGCTGGGCGCAAGGTTGGAGGGTTCTCGCTCGGGATGGGGCAACGCCTCGGCATCGCGGCGGCGCTGCTCGGCGACCCGCGAACTCTCATCCTGGACGAACCCGTCAATGGCCTGGATCCCGAGGGGGTCGCTTGGGTTCGTAACCTGCTGAGGTCCCTGGCCGACGAGGGAAGAACCATCTTCCTCTCGTCACACCTGCTGAGCGAACTCGCGTTGGTGGCTGACCATGTGGTCATCATCGGACGCGGATCGATCATCGCCGATGCCCCGCTGGAAGAGCTCACGTCGGATCCTCGCCCCAGGGTGCGGGTACGCACCGACCGCGGGCCGGAACTCGTCTCGCTGCTCACCGGGCAGGGGATAAGCGTCCACTCCGACGAGCGCGATGTCTTGGAATTCGTCGGCGTCACCGCGGAGGAGATCGCCATCCGGGCGTTCAACAACGGCATCCTGCTCTACGAGTTGACCCCCAGCCAACAGTCGCTCGAAGACGCCTACACAGCGCTTACCCGCGACGCTGTGCAATACACCAGCACCCACTGAGGTGAGCCCAACCGTTCATCCCAGCGGATAAATCCGCTGGGCAAAGGAGTAATCACAGATGACTATAAACCAGACAACGATCCCTCCGCTGCCTACGATCGCCCCACCCTCGGGAGGCCTGCCGGGCGCGGTGCACTCCGAGTGGATCAAGTTCCGCGGGCTGCTGTCCAACCAAGTGCTGGCAGGGCTCACCTTCGTCCTGATCGTCGCCAACGCGGTCCTGATGCCTTGGGCATACGTCCTGAGGGATCGCGGGTCGGAGAAGGCCGACTACGACGCGTATCCCGAGATGATCATCGACAAGACGGCCTACCTTGGCCTGTTGCTCGCGATTCTCGCTGCGCTGCTGATCACCAACGAGTATCGCTCGGGCCAGATCAAGACCACGCTGCTCGCCACTCCCAAGCGAACGCCGATGCTGCTAGCCAAGGGAATCATCGTGTCCCTCCTCAGTTTCCTCATCGGCGTCGTCTCCGCGGGCATCGGTTACGCATTGGCCCCCTGGATTCTCGCGAGTGGAAACTATTCCTACTCCTTGCCCGCCACTGAAGCGGTCCGTCTCATCCTCGGGTCGGGTCTCTACCTGGCGGTACTGTCAATCCTTGGTCTCGCAGTGGGCGCCCTCATCCGAAGCGTCGTGGCCAGCGTATTGGCCGTCCTATGCCTCGCCCTGATCCTGCCCTATGTGCCCCAAATCTTCTCCGCGGCCGGGGCAAGCATGACCGACTACTTCCCGCTTCAGGCCGGTTCCCGGTTGCTCGGGGTTCGCGCGGCAGGCGACCTGGATCCCTGGCTAGGTTTCGCCATCCTGGTAGGCTGGACCTTCATCGCGGCCCTGGCAGCTAACTTTTCCCTCAGGCGACGCGACGCTTGATTTGGCGCCAGGCGAGCGAACGACCCGCGAGGATGCCATGGCCACTACTGGACTTGACGCAAACCACGACTGGGATGACGTCGCGCGCCGACTCTGGCCTCTACGCCAGTGGCTGGCTCGCCATCCACGCCTGACCACATGGCCGGTGGCCGCAGCATGCGGCGTCCTCCAGGGCATCCTCGCCCTCGCCAACGGACATCCCTTCGGCGTGGCGCTGGCTGGGATCAGCGCCACGCCGCTGTTGTGGCGTCGACGCTATCCCCTCTGGGTCCTCGTCGCCACGGTTCTCACCAGTTCCGTTCCGTTGGTTCTGCTGGGTCAGAACTATCCCAGCATCGCGTTCGCGTTTGCGCTCTACACGCTGGCCAGCCTCGAGGGGCCCAGACGAGCGCTACTCGGCTACGCCATCGGTGTTCTGGCTCCTCTGGGGGTGGCCTTCGCCACCTACCTCAACCTGGCTGAGCGAGGATCGCCCACCATCCTCGATCTGCCCGCGTTGTTCTGCCTCGGCATCGGGCTCGCAGTGCGAAGCCACAGGCAACGCTCGGCGCTGCTGGCCATCATCTGGGCCGAGCGCGCTGAGCATGCCAAGGTGGCCGAACGCGCCAGGATCGCCTCCGACATGCACGACGTCTTGGCCCATTCCCTGTCCACCATCATCGCCCTCGCCAGCGGTGCCGCCTCCGCTTGGGACAAGTATCCGCAGCGCTCGGCCGAGGCGCTCAGGAAGATCTCCGAAGTCGGCCGATCCGCACTCGCCGACATGAACCGTACCCTCCATCTCATGCCCGCCGATTTGCAAGGCACTGGCATCGGAACCGAGCCAGGTACGAGCCCGCAATCTTTGGACAGCCTGATCGAGGCGTCACGGTGCGCCAGACTTCCCGTCCGCCTCAGCCGGCATGGCACCCTGCCACCCGACGATCCCGAATTGCAGATGACCATCTTCCGCATCGTTCAAGAGGGGCTCACCAACGCGCTGCGTTACGCCAACCAGGCCAGCCGGATCGACGTCGAGATCGCCACCGACCACGAACAGATCGATATCAGGATCATCGACGATGCGCCCGCGTCCCCGAAACGGAGCATGGGAACCGGCCGCGGCCTCTATGGCATCGCGGAACGCGCGGCGCGTTATCACGGCAGCAGTTCCGCCGGGCCTCGGCCCAGCGGGGGATGGTGCACCCAAGCCACCCTCCGCATTCCCGCGCCCCT
>CAMCJC010000351.1 GCA_945875065.1 uncultured Propionibacteriaceae bacterium
CGCCTTACGGGCCGCAGCCTTATGCACCGCCGCCGTATCCGCCACAGCAATATTCACCCGCCCCGCAACCTTACGCCCAGCTGCCTTACTCGCCCGCCCCACAGCCTTACGCACCCTTGCCAGTCCCCGGGGCGGTGAACGACGGCGGCACAGCCGTCCTGCCCCCGGCCTCCCCAGCCGAGTTCGCCCTGTCGTGGCTGTGGCACGCGGCGATGTTCGCGATGGGCGTCTGGTTCGTCATGGTGCAGTACACCGAGGTTGAGCCCAAGTGGTGGTTGCAGGCCACGTTGTACTTCACCTCACTGTCGGCCCTGCTGGTTACGCTCGTCGCCGGTTGCTCGCTGGTGCGGCCCCTGCTCTATTGGGGCGTGCCCGCCAGGCGCCGTCTGGAGGGCGACTACGGCTGGTTCCGGGGGATGGCGATGTGCTCGACCGTCCTGACTGGCCTGGTCTACAACTTCCTGATGCAGGGCCCTATCGACCGGCCGGACAGCTACCTGCCCCACGTCGTGCTGCCGGCCATGGCCGCCATCGACTGGCTGGTCATCGGCCGTAATCAGACGCGCCTGCCGGCCTGGATTCCGCTCACGTGGGCTGTCGCGCTGGCCCCGTACTTCTTGGCCTACGTGTGGGCGTTCAACGAGTGGGGCGAGCCCATGTACGACTTCCTCGATCCTTCCCGCGACGACTGGTGGGCGTGGGTGTTCGGGTTCGTTGGGTTCTTCCTGATCCTGGCCTACGCGATGTGGGGCCTCGGCAGGCTCCGGGGCATCGGCCAGAAGCGCACGGTCTAGCCAAAGCGGCGGTCCCTCGGGGCCGCCGCTTTGACCTCACAGCAGGTCGTTGATGACCACGGATTGCTCGCGCCCGGGGCCGACGCCGATGCCGGAGATGCGGCACCCGATCAACTCCTCCAGGCGCTTGACGTAGTCCTGGCAGTTGGCGGGCAACTCGTCGAAGCTCCGGCAGCCCGAGATGTCCTCGCTCCAGCCTGGTAGCTCCTCGTAGATCGGGGTGGCGTGGTGGAACTCGGACTGGGTGATCGGCATGTGCTCGTGCCGCACGCCGTCGACGTCGTACGCGACACACACCGGGATCTGGTCCCAGCCGGTCAGCACGTCCAGTTTGGTCAAGAAGATGTCGGTGAAACCGTTTAGCTTTGCGGCCTGCTCGACCACGAGCGCGTCGAACCAGCCGCAGCGTCGGGGGCGGCCGGTCGTCGCACCGAACTCGCCGCCGTCCTGGCGCAGCTTCTCGCCGACCTCGTCGAACAGTTCGGTGGGGAACGGCCCCTCGCCGACGCGGGTCGTGTAGGCCTTCGCGATGCCGATCGCGCGGTCGATGCGCGTGGGGCCTACGCCCGAGCCGGTACACGCGCCCGCCGCGATCGGGTTCGAAGAGGTGACGTACGGATAGGTGCCGTGGTCGACGTCGAGGTGGTGCGCCTGCGCCCCCTCGAACAGGACGTTTTCGCCGCGGTCGAGGGCGTCGTTGATGTAACGGCCGCAGTCGACAACGTGCGGGCGGATCGTCTCGGCGTGCTTCAACAGGCCTTCGACGATCTCGTCGGCCTCAATGGGCCGGCGGTTGTAGACCTTCACCAGCAGCTGGTTCTTCTGATCGAGGGCCGCCTCGACCTTCTGCCTGAGGATCGATTCGTCGAACAGGTCCTGGATGCGGATGCCCATCCGGTTGACCTTGTCGGAATAGGCGGGGCCGACGCCGCGGCCGGTGGTGCCGATGCGGCGCTTGCCGAGGAAGCGTTCGGTGACCTTGTCGATCACCTTGTGGTACTCGGTGATGACGTGGGCGTTCGCGGAGATCAGCGGGTGCGGTACCTCGACGCCGCGAGAGGTGAGCATGTCCATCTCCTCGGCCAGCACGTCGAGGTCGACGACGACGCCGTTTCCGATGACGGTGCGCACCCCGGGGTTGAGGATGCCCGAGGGAAGAAGATGCATCACGAACTTCTCGCCGCCCACCACCAGGGTGTGACCGGCGTTGTTGCCGCCCGAATAGCGCACGCACACGTCGACGCGGTCGCCAAGTTGATCGGTAGCCTTCCCCTTGCCTTCGTCGCCCCACTGGGCTCCGACAACGACAACACTGGGCATGGAATCCTCCTGCACACGAAGCAAGCCCCAGCAAAGCCGGGGCCTTACCTGCGCAGTGTACAAGCGAGGACCGGTCGGTCGAGGATCAGCGCAAACCAGGCTCCGGCACAAACCATTCGGCCAACCTCCCCTGGACCTAGCCACTGGCCTGTGCGGGGCCCTAATGTGGGTGTCCAAGCAACGAAGCAGGAGTAGCCATGAAGAAGCTCATCAACTCCCCCGACGACGTCATCGCCGAGACCCTCATCGGCATTGAGGCCAGCGACAGCAACGTGCGAGTCGACCACGAGCACCGCGTCATCTACCGCGCCGAGCCGACGCGGCCCGGCAAGGTCGCGATCATCTCCGGCGGCGGTTCCGGCCACGAGCCGATGCACGGCGGCCTCGTTGGCATCGGGATGCTCGACGCCGCGTGCGCGGGCCAGGTGTTCACCTCCCCCACCCCGGATCAGGTGTTGGCCGCCACGATCGAGGTCGACGCCGGAGCCGGCGTGCTACACGTCGTCAAGAACTACACCGGCGACGTCATGAACTTCGAGATGGCGGCTGAGCTCGCCACCGACGCGGGGGTGCGCGTCGAGACGGTTGTCGTCGCCGATGACGTCGCTGTCCAGGACAGCCTCTACACCGCGGGCAGGCGGGGGGTCGGCCTGACGGTGCTGCTGGAGAAGCTCGTCGGGGCCGCCGCCGAGGAGGGCCGCGACCTCGACGCCGTGGTCGCCGTCGCAAACAAGGTCAACCAGAACGGGCGCTCGATGGGCGTCGCGCTCACCTCCTGCACCGTCCCGGCCGCCGGCAAGCCGACGTTCGACCTGCCGGAGGACCAGATGGAGATCGGCATCGGTATCCACGGCGAACCCGGCCGTCACCGCGAGCCGCTGACCACCGCGAGGGACATCGCGCGGCAACTCGTCGAACCGATCCTCGCCGACCACGACTTCACCGGCGCCCCCGCCATCGTGATGCTCAACGGCATGGGCGGCACCCCGCTCATGGAGCTCTACCTGATGTACGGCGAGGTCAAGGCCCTCCTGGATGCCGCAGGCGTCGAGATC
>CAMCJC010000352.1 GCA_945875065.1 uncultured Propionibacteriaceae bacterium
TGTCGGAGCCGCCGTGGGCGACGGAGGAACCGGTGCCGGGCTGGTCGGACGCGGGGTCGGTGCCGCGTCGAGCGGAACCTTGTCCACCAGAACCTCGGATGTGCCGGCCACGTTGTCGAGGACCACGGCCATGTAGCCAAGCGTCTTCTGATCCGCGTAAGCGTCCTGGTTGACGTTGAAGGCCAAGGATGCGATGCCGTTGCCGGGGATGCTAACCGGGGCAGAGGCCTGGAGCGGCGCGGCATTCAGGTCGATCGTCGCAAAGCTATCGACACTGTCCACCGAGCCACGCCCGGCCTGCCCGCTATTCGTGATGCCGCGAATGCCGATCTTCCCATTCGTCTTGGGAAGCTTATCCATGGGGACCGGAAGGATCACTGTGCCCGAGTCGCTCGGGGCCATCGCGAGGGTGCCCGTGAACTGCCCCCGATTGGTCTTCGCGTCAATAACCACCACGGCAGGGACGCCGTCGAAGTAGTTTCTCGTCCCGCGCCCGTGGTCATACGACATGGCCACGTAGTCAGCCTTGCCGTCCAGGTCAACATCCAATTCCACACCCACCAGACCGGCGGCGATGTTGTTGAAGCGGCTGTGCATATTGAGGGCGAAGCCCACCATCGGCTTGCCGTTATTGTCGAACCGGTTGAATCCGACATTGGCTAGGTCGTTACCGACATCACGCCCATTGACATCGCCCTGAGGGTCAGTCTGGACCCAGTTGAACAGGAGCGCCTCTGCGGGTACTGCTGAGGCGTTGGTCATGTCGACGCGACCCACGGTAGCCGAGTCCATAGCGCCGACGCCCGAGACCTTCGATTCCGCCCGCGGCACGAGGAGGTACGGAACCGAGATCGCCTCAGCACCGCCCTCAAAGCGGATCGTGCCGGATGCCTCGTGGAAGCGTTCGATGCCGCCCTTATCACCGACGCTGCTCGGGATGTCGGAGGCCTTGACGGTCATGGTGACCTTCACCTCGGCGCTGCCGCCGGCGGGGATGGTCACCGACGGCTGGTCGAGGGTAACGTCGGCCTTGACGCTGGCTGCGCTGGCGATGGCCTTGCCGGAAAGGGTCACGGCTGCGTCGCCCTTGTTGACCAGGGTGAGGGAACGGGTGTCGGTGTGGGTATCGGCGATCTCCTTGAATCCGAAGCTGAGGCTCGTGTTGCGAACCACCGACTTCTTTCCGTTGTAGTCGACCTCGGATGAATCACCGAACGCGATCACCGATGACTTGACGGCCCCGGGAACATCAACGAGGCCACCGCCGGTCGTCGTCTTGTAACCGGGCACCTTCTCCGGGTCGGCGCTGCCGGCGATCGCCGCCGCGATCTCCTGCGCGCTCCAGCCCTGGTGGGCCTGAACGGCCAGAGCCGCCACGCCTGCCACATGAGGGCTGGCCATCGAGGTGCCGTCCATCTTGACGCTGTCGGTGCCACCACCGGCCTTGGCCGAAATGACGCCCAGGCCCGGGGCTGTAACGCTGCTCCGCAGCGCGGAGTCTCCGCTGCGAGGACCACTAGAGGTGAAGGTCGTGTACTCACCCGTCTTCGCGTCAATCGCGCCGACAGACAAGACACCGTCGGCAAACCCCGGCGAACCGTTGGTGTACGGGGTCTCGTTGCCGAAGTTGCCCGCGCCTGCCACGACTACGACACCGGCCGCCACGGCGTTGGACGCGGCGCGCTCCTGAATGTCGCCACCGCCAGCGAGTGCAGCGCTGATGGAGAGGTTGATCACGTCCATGTCATTGGCGACGGCCCAGTCGATTCCCTGGGGCACGAGACCAGTGCTACCTCCGCCGTCGACGGCGCAACCGAAGACCTTGACGGCGTAGATCTCAGCCTCGGGAGCCACGCCGGGGCCGACCTTGAAGCTCTGCTTCGGCGTCGACGAGTCGTAGGGGCCGGCGTAGGACTTGCCGTCGGCGGTCACGCCGCCGCCAACCGCTGTACCCGCCACGTGCGTGCCGTGCCCGTTGTTGGTGCAGTCGATCGGGTTGTTATCCGGCTTGGGGTTGGGGTTGCTCCGGGCCTCATAGGCGTCGCCCGCAAGGTCGATGCCCCCTTTGAACCGCGCGCCATAGAAGGACGACGGGTCGGCTGCGGCGGCAGCCTGATTGTAGGCCTCGGCGGTGCCTGCGCCGCCGAACGTCGCGTGGGTGTAGTCGACGCCAGAGTCGATGATGGCGACCTTCACGCCCTTGCCGGTGGCACCGTGGGCCTGCCAGGCCTCTGGGGCCCCGATCTTGGGAACCCCGACCGTGTTCTGAGCGTTCACCTCCGCGAGTTCCTCAAGCCCCTTGACGCCTTCGATCTCCCGGATGGCATTGATCTTGCTGGCATCCACCCGCACGGTCACCGCGTTGATCGCGGACTGCATCCGCCCAGTAACGGCGCCGCCCGCGGCTTCGATCTTGGCGATCACTGGATCCTGGGCGTCCTGGATCTCCGCGCGGGCGCTTTCCTTCTGCGTCGACGAAAGCTCGCTGCCAGCCTTGACTTGCTGAACCGCGACCGGGTCGCCCTCCAGCTCGACGATTACAGAGAGCGTCCCCTCACGGGAGCTGAGGTCCACCGTAGCCGCGCCGGAAGCTCCCGACTCAGCCACGTACTTTTCCTGCCCCCCTGGTGGGGGCGTCGAATCATCTGCGGTCGCTAGGGCAGCCGGAAGCGTTAGCGCCAGGGCTGAACTCAATGCGATCAATCTGCTGCGTCGCAAGAACCTATTCCTTCACAATCGGCTAGACAGGCCACAGCGACGAGGCGACGCACCTCCCCCACAACGCACCGCAGCCACCGCCGTGCCCCATGCTCATGCCCTAGGTGGACACCAGCAGGCAACACGTTACCTAGTGCAAACGGCCAGGTTCCCGGGTTTATGTCGACCTTTTGGTTGATCAAAAGTTAGTTTCGCGGAGTGTTGGAACTCCCCAAGGACACGAAGGGAGGCACCCCGAAGGATGCCTCCCACTCGCTTGGTACACGTGGTGTCAGGACGTTGCCCCAGTATCCGGCGGTCCTGGCCTGACTGGCGGCTCGGTCGGTTTGATCGGAGTCACAGTCGGCACTGGTGCCGGCACCGACGGATCGGCGCTAGGAGCGGCAGACGGGTCTGCGGTGGGAACAGCAGACGGGTCTGCGGTGGGAACAGCAGACG
>CAMCJC010000353.1 GCA_945875065.1 uncultured Propionibacteriaceae bacterium
TAGCTCTGAAGTCGACCGCGTTACGCGGCGCACGCGAGTCTGGAGCTGCCGATCATAAATCATCATCTTCGACCCGTGGTGATCGTCGATGGGCGCATAGGGCAGTCGTTGATGCCAGCGTGGCCCGAGGCCCCCGCGACTTTAGCCGCCAGCAGGGATGACATAGGTTCGATTCTTACTTCGAGGAGGAGCGGTGGGACGGAGCAGGCCCAACCGAATCAGCTCATTCATCTCGCTGATCACGGTCCCGTAGCCCCCGATGTTGAGCTCATCGACCACCTCTTGGCTCGTCACTTCTTTCCTTTGTCGCACGAAGTGCAGAATGGCCTCCTGACGGTCACTCAGACCGTGTGTCACGGAACTGCCATCTCCATCAGACTGCGGTGAGCCAAGGTCGGCAAGCTTGTATGACGCCCCTCGTCGGTCACCGATCTTGAGGGTCAGCCCTCGGCGGACCAAGTCAGTCAGGTCGCGAGTGGCATCAGCGGGATGCACCCCCCAACCACGGAGTGTTTGATTCCGCACAGTGCCCCCCGACCTCATGATGGCAAGTGCCTGGACTTGCGCTTGCGTGAGGTTCTCCTGGCCGAGGCTCTCTACCCAGGCAAGAATCTCCTTAGTGAGGAGCGCGTGGCGCGGAACCGTCACCTCGACACGTCGGAAGTCGCCCATGAATACGGGCGGCGTCATTCCGGCTGCGTTCAGCGCGGAAAGGATCGTTGGAATGCCAGATCCACGGTTTTCGGCCACCATCTGCTGCCCGTCCGGTAGCGGCGTGTCTGCCAGAATCCGTGCGAGCAGCGCGTTGCGTGATGAGGAAACATCGGGGTCACCAAAGTTTGCAGGATCAACAGCACCGAAGAATCCCCCCGGGCTCCGCACGACGAGCCGGTCGGGGTAGAGCTCCACCTGGACTTGGGTCCCGCGTGCCCCCGGGGAGTAATCGCGATGAAGCACCGCGTTGACTATCAGTTCACGCACCACCTCGATCGGGTATTCCGGACGCTCCACGCGTGAGACACCGGACACGATTGAAGCGCGCGTCATGTTGCGTGAGACGGCCGCGACCGCGTCCCGCACCATGCTTGGCAGCGGACCGTCGCAGGTCTGACTGTCTAGAAAGCGTACTCCACCCGGCCCTGCCTCCCCCATCGTTGTCCGGGGGAGGGCAACCACAGAGATGCAGAGTTGCGGGAAGAATTGCTGCGGGTGCACAATCGTCTCGCGGTCGAACTCGGGCTGACTGCGATTCTCCACCAACCGGTCGATCTCGTAGTTCGTGAGTCTGCGATCGCCGTCACCTGAGCGAGTGAAAGAGCCACCGTATCGACCCTTGCTCTTGACGAAGCACGGCTTCTCAATGGGATCCAGCTCTGGAACGTCGACCCGAACGATTTGCTCGCCGCTGGCGAGACGTTCGATCTCGATGTCGGCACGCACGGGGGGTTCCATGTCGTCCGACGCCATACCGGCAACCGCGTCCCTGATCGCGAAAGCATCGATGGGGACCGGGTGGTAGGTGTCATCGGTGAGGCCTAGGAGGATAGTACCGCCTGCCAAGTTGCTGAACGCGCTCAGCGTCTCCCGGATCGACTTGGGGCACCCTCCTTGAGCAGCCTTGACCTCCACGTTGGTGGTCTCGGCGCCGCGCGTCCGCAGGCCGTGCACGAGCGCGTCTGTCTCTAGGGCAACCATTGCATCATTACATCACTTCATTGAAATGACTGCAATGATGAGTGAAATGATGCCGTTACCGCCCGCTACGACAGCGAGCCAAGACCAGGCCGCCCGCCCGTTCCGGGCTGAGCGTCACGCGTGGGATCATCCTGGGTGACGGAGCTCAGCGGTCCAGGAAGGCCATGTGCGTCGCTTCGTGCGGGTCGCCGGCGGCTGGGGCAGTGCATCGAGGCGCGCGACCTGTTCGGCCCTCAGTTGCCGCGACGTCATCACATCGCTTCATTACAAGAACTGTAATGATGAGTGAAATGATGCCGCTACCGCCCACTGCACGACAGAGACAGTAGCCGGGCCGCACCCCCTGTAGGCGAGCTACGAACGGAAGCGGGACTCGACGACGTTCAGTCCGGTGTGCTGACATCGCCCCGTTTCCTTGGCGCTGGCCTCGTAGGCGGCCTCACGATGCCTGTGCCGGGCACGACCTACGCCCCCGTCACACGAAAGGTCCGAGGGGTGTCGCCGAGCCGCGTTGCGTCGACCGACCACTGATCAGGAGTACGGCCGCAGTCCAGACGTCTCCATAGCGTGAATGCCAGCAACTGACACACTCCTATGCTACCTGTTCCCGTCACGCTCGGTGGCGGATGAGCTCTCCACCAGGCCGACCCGTCCACGGCGCGGTCAACGCAGCCCGAGCCCGCCGACCAGACAACAGGCCTCGCTCTGACCATCTGAAGGACACGAACCCGCAACCGGCATCCCAAACAGCGCACGAGCCCACAGCCGCGCACCTCTAGCCTGGGTCGTGGAGGTGATAGTGAAGCGCTTCACACAGCTCACAACCGCAGGGCTCCTGGCTACGTCCCTGCTGCTGACCGGCTGCGCATCCGACTGGGACCAACGGATGCAGGCCATCAAAGCCGACCCCATGGCAACAGCCACCTGGGACGGCTTCGAACTGCTAGAGACCTACGAGACAACGAACGATTCGTACAAGTCTCCGGGCCCCAGGGTCACGTCATGCTACAAAACCTCCATCCCCTCGGAGGAGGCCATTACTGCGGTAGTATCCGCCGCTTCGACGCACGGCTGGTCCGAAGTAACCGACATGCGATCGCCGGGCAACGCCTCGGCAGACAAGACGGTCACATACGGGCTCTCCCAGCATGCGCATTTGACGTTAAATATAGCAGCCGGAAAAAACCTTTGGTGCGAACGCACCCAGGACGCAAATCTTCGAATCTCCATCTCGAACAGCTGAATGGAAGCAACGCGTGAGAAAACTCCATTTCATCCTGGCCATCATCGTAATAGCAACTGGGTGGACAGTTCCCCACTCCTCCTGCGCGGACGATAGACCAGTCGATCTTAACGTTCCAATGCGCTATGTCAGCATGGCCGTGCTAGGCGACTCCTAGAGGCTTATTCACAGAATCACTGGCCG
>CAMCJC010000354.1 GCA_945875065.1 uncultured Propionibacteriaceae bacterium
CGCGACGAGGCCCTCGCCCTGCTAAAGCGCGTCGGCTTGGAGGGGCGTGAGGGCTCGCTGCCGCGTCAGCTCTCGGGCGGGCAGAAGCAGCGGGTCGCGATCGTGCGGGCGCTGATGATGCATCCCGAGGTGCTCCTGCTCGACGAGATCACCGCCTCCCTCGACCCGGAGATCGTGCGCGAGGTCCTGGACGTCGTCCTGGAACTCGCCGCGGACGGCATGACGATGCTGATCGTCACGCACGAGATGAGCTTCGCCCGCGCCATCGCCGACCGGGTCGTGCTGATGGACAAGGGACGGATCATCGAGGAGGCCCCGCCGGAGCAGTTCTTCACGGCCCCGGCCACCGACCGGGCCCGCGAGTTCCTCAGGACGTTCGAGTTCGATCGCCCGCAGCATTAGGTCCGTCAGAGCGAGTCGCGCAGCCCTTTCAGACGCGCGAGGGTGGCCTCGCGGCCCAGCAGTTCCATCGACTCGAACAGCGGCGGCGAGACCTTCGAGCCCGTCAGGCCGATCCGCAGCGGACCGAATGCGAATTTCGCCTTGATGCCCATCTCCTCCACGAGCTTCGCGCGCAGGCCCGCCTGGATCGACTCCGCGTCGAACGGCACGCCCTCCAGCACCCCGAGGCCAGCGTCCAGCACCGCAGCGGCGTTATCGGGCAGCGCCGCGCGGGCGTCGTCGTCGATCACGACCTCGTCGGTAAGCAGGAAGTGCAGCTTGGGCAGCGCGTCGCCGAGGAGGACCATGCGCTCGCTAACCAACGGCACGGCACGGCGCAACAGGTCGACGTCGATCATCTCGTCCCAGTCGCCCCGCTCGGTGTGGAAGGCGACGATGCGGCGGGTCAGCTCATCCGTGCCGAGGGAGCGGATGTAGTGGCCGTTGAGCCAGTCCAGCTTCTTGACATCGAAGACGGGGCCGGTCGTGGCTACCTTGTCCCAGGCGAACGCGGCGACGAACTCATCGAACGTCGCGACCTCCTGGCCGTCCTCGGCCGGCGGGTAGCCCAGGAGCTGGAGGAAGTTCCGGACCGCCTCAGGCAGGTAGCCCTGTTCGCGGAACCACATCAGCCGGGCCGCCGGGTTGCGGCGTTTGGAGATCTTGGACTTGTCGGTATTCCGAAGCAGCGGCATGTGCGCGTACTGCGGCTCCGGGAAGCCCAGCCAGCGGTACAGCAGGAGGTGCTTCGGCGTCGAGCTGATCCACTCCTCGCCGCGAACGACGGTGGTGATGCCCATCAGGTGATCGTCGACGACGACCGCGAGATGGTAGGTCGGGAAGCCGTCGGCCTTGAGGATCACCTGGTCGTCGGGGAACGGGGCCTTGACCTCGCCGCGGATGATGTCGGTGAACGTGAGCGGGGCGTCGTCGGGTACGAGCATCCGCACCACGGGCGTCTCGGTGAACCCCGGCAGCTTCGCCCGCTCCTCTCGCGTCATGCCGTGGCAGAGCCGGTCGTAGCCGGTCTTCGCCGCCTTGGATGCTTCTTGCTCCTTGCGCAGCTCGGATAGGCGCTCGGAGGAGCACCAGCAGTAGTAGGCGTGGCCGTCGGCGACGAGTTGCTCGACGTACGGCCGGTACGTCTCAAGCCGCTCCGACTGCCGGTACGGGCCGAAGTCGCCGCCCTTGGCGGGGCTCTCGTCGGGACTTAGACCCAGCCACTCCAGCGTGTCGTAGATCTGCTGCTCGCTGCCTTCGACCAGCCGGTTCTGGTCGGTGTCCTCAATGCGCAGGACGAACGAGCCGCCGGTCTTGGCGGCCCAAGCCTTGTCGAACAGGGCCATGAAGGCGGTTCCGACGTGGGGATCGCCGGTCGGGGACGGGGCGACTCGGGTGCGGGCAGGTAGCGGGGCAGTCATAGTGGTTCCAGCCTAGTGGTTGAGGCCGTGTGGGAAGCTAAAGCCATGCGTGATCCCCACCGGCTGCCCCAGGCCGCCACGATCCCGTCGGCGAACCTCGACGAGCCCGTCGCACAGGGGCTACCCGATACCCCGGCGGTGCTGAGCCAGAAACTGGTGTGGTGGCTCGACGAGGCGTTCCTCGTGCCCGGCACGAAGTTCCGGTTCGGCCTCGATCCGGTCCTCTCGCTCGTTCCCATGGTCGGTGGTGCGGTGCCGGCTGCGCTCGGCTGGACGATCCTGTTCGACGCGATCCGCCTGCGGGTCCCGATCCCGGTGCTCGCCAGGATGGCCTGCAACGCCGGCATCGACTGGCTCATCGGCTCGATCCCCTTGATCGGCAACGTCTTCGACTTCGCCTGGCGCTGCAACACCAGGAACCTGAAGCTGCTGGAACGCACCATCAAGGACCGGGAGCAGGTGCGACGCGCCCCCATCACCTACCTGATCACCTCAATCCTGGTCGTAGTCGGTAGCGCCCTCCTGCTGCTGGGCGCCGCCGTCGCGGGCACCATCTGGCTGGTCGGTCAGCTACTGAACCTATGGCCCCACTGACCAGAGGCTCGACGCGGCCTCAGCGCCATACCGACTGTCGCTGCCCTTCCCTACTGAGGCAGCCGCGAAGGACCTGCCCGGTGCGACGCTGCTGGTCTACGTGGTCGTCGGCCGGCGGCGTTCGTGGTGCCGAGGCTGGAGACCTGGTAGGTCATCTGCGCCTTCCACCTGATCGCTCTGGTCCGATGTGTTCAAGGCGCACGCCGGGTCGCGGAGCCAGCCCGATTGCTGGCAACGCCTATCCCGGTTCAGCGGTTGGGAGTGTTGGCGGCCGTTAGTATCGGAGCGTGGATTCTCGTCAGGCGCTGGCTCGGTACGGACCGGTGGCTTCTGCGGCGTTGGGGGTGGTCGGTGCTGTTGTTCCTTTCGCTGGGGTTGTCGGGGCTGTCGTGGGTGGCGTGTCGGCGGTCGCGGGGCTCAAGAACCCGACTCTGGAGGCGGTGTGGGAGAACGCGTGCCGGTCGTTGGCCGAGGATCTCGCCCATCCTCGGAAGGAGGCTGGGGATGAGGCGGAGGCGGTTGAGGCTCAGGTTCTTGGCGTGATCAACTCGTTGGTGCGGGAGAACCGTCAGGAGTTGCTGCTGGCGGCGCTGGAGGGGCTGGATGGGTTTCGGGAGGCGCTGCCCCGGGTTGATCTGGAGAGCTTCACCTCGGAGGGTC
>CAMCJC010000355.1 GCA_945875065.1 uncultured Propionibacteriaceae bacterium
GAGGACATCACCCTTCGGCACATCACCGTCTCGGATGCGCGCCAGCACCTCCGGGTCACACACGACCGTCGCCGCCGCTGTCGCCGCCCGCTTGGTGGGTTTCTTGTCGGTGACATCTACCATGCGGGCAGCGCCCGCCTCATCCAAATGGGTGAACTTCATGCGAACCTCCGGTAGGCGACGACTTGCCCGGGTACAACGTGCTCGGACGGACCGTCGAGCATAGCTAGGCCGTTCGCGTTGGCGGCCGCGGTAACCAAGTGCGATGCCGAGCCGCGGGCATGCGCCTGGGTGACGACGAGGCGGCCGTCCTCGTTCGTTGCGGCGAGCACCGGGACCACTTGGCGGCGCCCGCGCGGGATAGGCCAGGACTCCCCCACCACCGCGCGGCCCCACGGCCGTGATGCGCGCCCCAGCAGCGCATCGACCACGGGCTCGACGAACAACTCGCAGCTAACCAGCGTCGACAAGGGATTGCCCGGCAGTGCCAGCATCGGCACCTCGCGCCCAGAGACGGGCCACAGCGCCCAGCCCTGCGGCTTGCCGGGCTGCATGATGACGTGCACGAACCTCGCCCGAACCCCGTCGCGGGGCGCCAGTTCGCCGGTTAGGACCTGACGGACGATGTCATGGTCACCAACCGACGCGCCGCCGGATAGGACCACCAGGTCGGCGGCGGCCGCCGCCGCGTCGAGGCCCGCCCGGAACGCCTGGGGCTCGTCTGGAAGAACCACGCTGGCAGTCACCTCGCAGCCGAGCCGCGTCAGCTGCGCCATCAGGAAGGTGCCGTTGGACTCGAAGATCTGTCCGCGAGCCAGCCGACTGCCGGGCGGGCGCAACTCGTCGCCAGTGGCGACGACCGCGACCCGGGGCCGCCGCGTCGCCACGACCTGAGGCCTGCCGCTGGCGGCGACGAGGCTCATGGCGGCCGGCGTCAGCATCACACCGGCAGGCAGCACCTCAGCTCCGGCGGCGACGTCCTCCCCCGCTTCCCTCACGTGGGTCTTGCCCGACTCCTCCACGATCTCGATCTCGCCGCCGGACTCGCGCACCAGTTCGACGGGGACGACCGCCTCGGCGGTGGTTGGCAGGGGGGCACCAGTCATGATTCGCACGCACTGCCCGGGGATCAGGTGCGGGTCATGTGCCTCGCCGGCCACGACGGTACCCGCGACGTGCAGCCGCGCCCCGACCCGCCGGTCGGCCAGGCGCACCGCGAACCCATCCATGGCTGAGTTCGCAAACGCCGGGATAGGCCCGGCGGCGGTGACGGCCTCGGCCAGGACTCGGCCGACCGCCTCGACCAACGGCACCCGTTCGGCGGGCAACGGCCCAGCGACCAGCGACACTACCTCCTCGCGGTAAGCCTCGATCGTCAGTTGGTCCCTCATTGTCCTTCCCGCACCTTCCGCGGCCGCAGCGGCAGCTCGGCGACACGCCCGCCGAGGGTGTCGATGAACATGACCCGGCCGAGCAACGGCTCGCCCACGCCGGTAAGCAGCTTGACGACCTCCGTCGCCATGACCGACCCGACCCAGCCCGTCATCGGGCCGAGGACCCCGACCTCGGAGGCGGTCGGACAGGATTCCGGCGAGTTGGGAAACAGGTCCGCCAGGGCGAGGCCCAGCCGTTCCCAGAACACCGTGACCTGACCGCTCGCGGCCTGCACCGCCCCGTAGACCAGGGGCAGATCCAGCCGCCGACACGCGTCGGCGATGATTAGGCGGGTGGCGAGGTTGTCGACGGCGTCGATGACGACATCGTGGCCGGCGATGACCTCGTCGACTACCCGATCGGTCAAGCGGCGCAGCTCAACGCGAAGGTCGACATCCGGGTTGAGATCCCGCAGCCGAGTCGCGGCGGCCTCCGCCTTCGGCACCCCTACCGTGGACGAGCCGTAAAGCACCTGGCGCTGAAGGTTCCGGGTTTCGACGACGTCGTCGTCGACGACGGTTACGTGCCCGACCCCCGAAGCAACCAGGTAGGTCAGACACGGCCCACCGAGACCGCCGGCACCGATGCAGCACACCCTGGCTGCCTTCAACCGGCCTTGCGCCGCCTCCCCGAACTCTGCGACGGCGATGGTGCGCTCGTGCCGGGCGCGATCCGCGTCGGTCAACTCGACGGGCGTCACACTCAGGGCCTCCATCAGGACTCCGGCAACAGGGCGATGATGTCTTCAGCCAACTCAGCGGGATCGCGATCTGGGTGCGTCGCGACCGCCAACCCCCACAGGTACGCGGCCACCGGCGCCATCGCCCGCTGCCAGGCGGCGGCGACGCGGCTGGTCATCCGGTGCACCTGGTTGGGAGAGACCCCGGCCTCAACCCCCAGAGCCTCGGCGACGTGCGCCACCCACGGCCGCCACGCGGCCTCGTCGATCGGCGGCTTCACTGACCGGCCATCCTCGGGATCTCCCACAGATCGCGCGGGACATCGGTCGAGGTGGCGGGCCGACGGTTCGCGGACCGATACACGACGTATGGGCGGGTGACGTAGCCGACGGGCAGGCTGAACGCGTGGACCAGGCGCGTGAACGGCCAAATCAGCAGGATCAGGAACGCCGTAAACCCGTGGATCTGAAACGACAGCGGCGAACTCGCCATCAGTTCCACGTTCGGCTGCAGGGTGAAGATGCTCCGGAACCAGGGGCTGACGCCCTCGCGGTAGTTGTAGCCGTGGGAGAACGTCGTGGTAAGAGTATTGATGCACCCCGAGACCAGGATTAGCGTCAGCACGACGTACATGACGACATCGCCGAGGGTCGTGGCCTTCCGCACAGCCGGGACGGCGATACGTCGGCCGATGAGGATCAGGAACCCGACGGCGATCATCAGACCCGAAATCCAGCCACCTATCACCGCAACCACGTGGTAGCTGTCCTGACTGATGCCAAGAGCGTCGGTCCAGCCTTTCGGCACGACCAGGCCCATCGCGTGCCCAAGGAACGCGAACAGCAAGCCAAAGTGGAACAGCGGGCCGCCGATGCGGAGCAGCTTCGACTCGTAGAGTTGGGAACTGCGAGTGGTCCAGGAAAACTTGTGGAACCGGTAGCGCCAGATCATGCCGACAAGGAACGTCGCGATCGCGATGTAGGGGAAGATCCCCCAGAG
>CAMCJC010000356.1 GCA_945875065.1 uncultured Propionibacteriaceae bacterium
CTGCTGGGCCGGCTGTCCGGCCTGCGGTGCGCCGTAAGCCGCCGGCTGGTTCCACTGCTGGTCGGCCGACTGCGGCTGGTTCCAGTTCTGGGAGGTCGGCTCGGCGGGGGCCTGCGCGTTCCACTCGGATGCGGAGGTGGTGGCCGCGGCTCCCTGGTTCCAGTCCGTGGCGGGCACCGCCGAGGAGGGCGAGCTTTGGCCCCAATCGGAGACGGCGGGCTGCGCGGTGGTCTGCTGATTCCAGTCGGTGGTAGCCGGCTGGGCCGTGGTCGCCTGGTTCCAATCGGTGCTCGAACCGGCCGGGCCGGTGGTGCTCCACTCCGTCGCCGGGGCGGCGGTCTCGGGTGGGTTCCAATCTGAGGCTCCCGTGGACGAGGCGGCCGACCAGTTCCCGGCCTGGCCCTGGCTCGCCTGCCAGTCCTGTTGCGCCGGTTGCTGGGCGTTCCAATCCTGAGCTGGCTGGGCACCCCACTCTTGTGCGTTGTTCTGCTGCTGGGCGTTCCAATCCTGGGCGCCGTTCCACTGGTTGTTGGACATGGCCTTCATTCTGCCATCCACCCCCGGGAGTATCGAAGCGTCTTGGAGGTGCCACAGTATGGGCTATGAGTCCTACGACGCTGCGAATCGACCTGGAAGCCATCGACGCCAACCTCGGCCTGGTGCGACGCCTCCATCCAAATCGCGGCATTCTGCTGCCCGTCAAGGCAGGTGCCTACGGGCACGGACTGGTCGAGGTCGCGCGCCACGTCGAAAAGACTGGGAGTGCTGCCTGGCTAGGGGTTGCGCATGTCGCGGAGGCTGAGCAGCTCCGGGCCGCCGGTGTGCGGTTGCCCACTTTGAAGCTGTCGCCGGCCTTCCCCGATGAGTTGGATCGCGCCGTCGCAGCCGATCTCACGCTAGCCGTCGCCACGAAGGAGGATGCCCTTCAGCTGGACGAGGCGGCCGCGAGTGCGGGATCGTGCGCAACGGTCCATCTAAAGGTTGACACAGGGATGCGGCGAGTGGGCACTGAACCTGACCGCGCCGTCGAGCTCGCCCGGTTCATAGCTGAGCTGCCGCACCTCAACCTCGACGGTATCTTCACCCATCTGCCCATCTCCGACACCCCGGCGGGCAACGATTTCACCCGCGATCAGCTTCGTCGTTTCGTCGAGATCGCCACCCAGATCCAGGACGCCACGGGTCCCGTTAACTGGGTTCACGCCGGTAACTCCGGCGCCGTCCTTGGCCACGACCTGACCGGCACCAACCTCGTCCGCCCCGGCATCATGGCTTACGGCTACCGCGCCGATGCCGGCACCGCCTGGGAGGGACTGACTCCGGCGGCGACGTGGACCAGCCGCCTGTCCTTCATCAAGCGCGTCCACGGGGGCGAGAGCGTAGGCTACGGCCGCACCTGGACCGCACCCGCCGACACCTGGATCGGCACGGTGCCCGTCGGCTACGGCGACGGCTACTCGCGGCTGCTCAGCAACCGCGGCCGCATGATCGTCGCCGGCCGGTCGTGCCCCGTCGTCGGGCGGGTGTGCATGGATCAGACCATGATCGACCTCGGCCCCAACGATCCCGGGGTTCAGGTCGGGGACCAGGTCGTGCTGATCGGGGGCGAGATCACGATGGAGGAGATCGCCGAACTGATGGGCACCATCACCTACGAGGTGACGTGCCTGATAACCGCCCGCGTGCCCCGGAGCTACTCCACGACCTCCGCGTAGGGGGCGAGTCGCGGCCGACGGGAGACGAACTCGGCCATAGCGTGATCGATGATCGACTTGGTGGACCAACCGTCGACGACCGCGCCGACCCCGCCGCCGACCAGGGGGATCTTCTTCGCCAGGAACACCCCGATCCGTTTCCCGCTGACCTGATTCATCGCGTTCTCAAACAGTGCGCGAGAGACCCGCGCGTCGAGGCGCTGATCGAATGCCGGCGCCGTCGCGACCGCGGCCGGGGTGCTCGGCAACTCGCCTTTTTGGATCAGTGACTGTGCGCCGCGCGGCCCGAGCATCACCATCAAGATCGCGGTGCGTACGCGCGGGTCGTTCAACTCGTACCCGCGCAGGTGCGCGATGCATGCCACAGCTCGGGCCTGCACGAAGATGCTGGCGGCGAGGTTAGCCGGGATCGTGACTAGGGAAACGAAGAAGCCACCCCAGTTCGTCGCGAATCCCTGCCCGCCGGCCATGGCGATGTGCTGCGCGACGATCCACTTGACGGCCGCCTCTGGGTCGCGGGTGCGCTGGAGGGCGCTGACCGCCGCCTTCTTCGCGCCCGGCAGCTTGCCGCGGCCCTCTATGGCGACGTCCAGGATCTGGTGGAAGACGTCGGCGGTCAGCCCCTCGGCGACGGCGACCGCGTCGTTGTTTTGGCTCATGGTCCCTCCAAAATCGGCCCGCATCCAAGAGTGGCACATCGCCCCGACACACCGGATGGTTTCCCTTACGGTTCAGGGTGCGTTCAGGGTGCACACTTGCCCCGTGAACGAGTCGGTTTTCGGGTCCTGGCGCCGCTGGCCCCGCGAGGATCTCATCGGCTACAGCGACCATTTCGACGTCGACCTCACCCTTGAGGCCTATCGCAACGGCGTCTTCCCGATGCCGATCGGGAAGCGGATGGGCTGGTGGTCGCCGATGCGGCGGGCGCACTTGCCCCTGGATGGCCTGCGCGTGACCCGGTCGCTGCGCAAGATGGCCGCCCGCTACACCACCACCGTCGATGCGGCTTTTGGGCGCGTCATCCGCGCCTGCGGCGACCCGAAGCGCCCCGACGGCTGGATCGACCGCCGCATCGTCGACGTGTACACCGCCCTCCACAACGCCGGTCACGTCCACAGCGTCGAGACGTGGGACGACGAGGGGCGGCTCGTCGGCGGGCTGTATGGGGTGCGGCTCGGTGGGCTGTTCGCCGGCGAATCCATGTTCCACGACCGCAAACACGGCCGCGACGCCTCGAAGGTCGCGCTGATGCGCCTAGTCGCCGACCTGCGGGCCTCCGGTGCCATCCTCCTGGATGTCCAATGGGCGACGGCGCACCTGGTCAGCCTCGGAGTCGTCGAGGTGCCTCGACAGGGGTACCTCAGGCGCCTCG
>CAMCJC010000357.1 GCA_945875065.1 uncultured Propionibacteriaceae bacterium
CATGGGGAGCGCCGAGTGTGCATCATCTCCGGCGACGTTTCCGACTCCGACGCCGCTGCCACGCTTGCACGGCACCTCCAGCCCTGGATGGCGGCTGGCCCCGTCGTGGTGGGGCCGGTCATCAGCGGCCTCTCGGGCGCCCCGGCATCAGCCAGGGAGGCTGTATACGGCTACCGCGCCGCCCGAGCATGGCCCGAGGGGCCGCGCACCCTGCTCTCGGCAGAGCTCCTACCCGAGCGCGCTCTGACGGGCGACGGCCATGCACGTCGAACTCTTGCCCGCGACATCTTCGGGCAGTTGAAGAACTCTCGTGAGTTGCTGGAGACCTGCGTCGCCTTCCTGGACTCTGGCGGTTCGATGGAAGCCACCGCACGAGCTATGTACATCCACGCGAACACTGTGAGGTACCGCCTAAGACGGATCCAGGAACTGACCGGGTACCACCCCACCGATGCGCGCGACGCCTACGTACTTCGACTCGCTATCACGCTCGGGCGTCTCCAAGACTGAGGCCGCCCCAAGTTCTTTTGTGGGATCCCCACAAACTCACGCACTCCATTTTCATCGCCTCGGTTCAGGCACAGCGGTAGTCCAGGAAGGCAGAGTGGAGACGTGCTAGCTATCGTCGCGCCAGGCCAGGGTGCCCAAACCCCAGGTTTCCTCGCCCCCTGGGTCGAAGACCCCGATTTCAAATCTCACCTAGAGGAGCTGTCGAGCGCCGCCGAAACCGACCTGCTCGTGCACGGCACGGTTTCCGATGCCGAAACGATCCGCGATACCGCGGTCGCGCAGCCGCTGCTGGTCGCCTCCGCGCTCGCCACCTATACCAAGCTGACAGATGGCTTAACCAACGGAACCGTCGGTGTCCTGGCCGGACACTCGGTCGGTGAGATCGCCGCCGCCGCGGCCGCGGGGGTCCTAACTCAGCAGTCCGCGATGATCCTGGTCCGCGAGCGCGGCCGTGGTATGGCGGAGGCCGCGGCCATCACGCCGACTTCCATGACCGCCGTCGTTGGAGGCGATGCCGCGGAAGTGCTCGCGGCCATCGAAGCCATCGGCGCCACCCCTGCGAACAACAACGGCAGCGGCCAAATCGTAGCCGCCGGCACTGTGGAGCAACTCGCCAAGCTGGCCGAGAACGCCCCGCGACGGGCCCGCTTGATTCCGCTCAGTGTCGCCGGTGCGTTCCACACCGTCCATATGGCCCCCGCCGTCGAGCGCCTTGCGACCCTTACCCAGTCGATGGATCCTCAGGAGCCGACACTGCCGCTGCTCAGTAACGCCGACGGCGCCGTCGTGACGTCGGGGGCCGAATACCTGCAGCGCCTGGTCGGTCAGGTCGCAAACCCGGTCCGCTGGGACCTGTGCATGGCCACCATGGCTGAGCTTGGCGTTACCGGCCTGCTAGAGCTGACACCAGCCGGTACCCTGACGGGCATCGCACGCCGCAACCTGAAGGGTGTTGAACTATTCAACCTCAACACCCCAGACCAGCTCGACGAAGCGCGTGCCTTCTGCCAGAACCACGCCTCCTGAAAGGCCTGATATGACGATCACCCCATCGGTTGGTGCATGCCACGCTCGGATCCTCGCCGTAGGCGGGTACCGGGGCTCCCGGGTCGTGACCAACGACGAAATGTGCACGATGATCGATTCCACTCCAGAGTGGATCGAGCAGCGCACCGGCATCAAAGAGCGTAGGTGGGCGACTGACGAGGAAACCCCCTTGTTCATGGCGGTCCAGGCCAGTCGCAAGGCGATAGAAAACTCGGGCCTCGAGCCCAGCCAGATCGACGGGCTCATCATCTCGACGGTCTCCCACTTCCAGCAGTCCCCCTCACTCGCCGTCTACGTGGCGCATGAGCTCGGGCTGTCCGCCGGCCCTGCGGCGATCGACATCTCCGGCGCTTGCGCCGGCTTCTGCTACGCCGCTGGGCTCGCGGAAGGCATGGTGCGCGCTGGGTCGGCCACCCACGTGCTGGTTATCGGCGTCGAGACCCTTAGCCGCATGGTCAACATGGAGGACCGGGGAACCGCTTTCCTGTTCTCGGACGGCGCTGGTGCCGCGATCATCGGCCCCAGCGATGTGCCGGCCATGGGTCCCGTCGTTTGGGGCTCGGACGGCTCCCAGGCTTTGACGATCCAGATCGAAGACTGGACCAGGCGCGCCAGCAGCGAACCGGGCTACCCTTTGATCTCGATGGATGGGCGTTCCGTATTCCGTTGGGCGACCACGTTCATCGCTGAGAAGACCAAGGAGGCGATCGAGGCGGCCGGACTGACCCCGGATCAGCTAGACGTCTTCATCCCCCATCAGGCCAACAACCGAATCACCGATTCGATGTTGCGCCACCTCAAGCTGCCCGAGTCGGTGGTGGTGTCCCGCGACATCGTCCACATGGGCAACTCGTCGGCCGCCTCAGTGCCGCTGGCGATGGCGGCCCTACTCGAATCGGGTGAGGCCACCTCTGGGCAGACCGCCCTAATCATCGGATTCGGCGCCGGGCTCGTGTACGCGGGCCAGGTCGTCGTCCTCCCGTAACCCTCAACCAACTAGGAGAACACCATGGCCAGCACCGAAGAGATCCGCGCAGACCTCGCCGAGATCGTGAACGACGTGGCGGGCGTCGCCCCAGCCGATGTCCAGCTTGACAAGTCTTTCGTCGATGACCTCGGCGTCGACTCCCTGTCGATGGTCGAGATCATCTACGCCTGCGAAGACAAGTTCGGCGTTTCCATCCCCGACGAGGACTCCAAGAACCTGAAGACCGTTGGCGACGCTGTCGCGTACATCGAGCGCGCCCAGGCCTAAGACCACTAGCGGGGGGCGGCCGACCGCCCCCCGCACTTAGAACATCCTCATCATCGCATCCCAGGAGTAAACCCATGACCGAGGTAGTCTTCACCGGCTTCGGCGCCTTCACACCCCTTGGCACCGACGCTCCCAGCACCTGGGAGGCGATGCTCGCCGGCAAGTCCGGAGCCCATCACCTACCCCACGAGTGGGCCCAGAGCTTGCCTGTCACCTTTGCCGCAGAGGCCGCGGGAGACCCGACCGAGAAGCTA
>CAMCJC010000358.1 GCA_945875065.1 uncultured Propionibacteriaceae bacterium
ATCGGGTTCGACGCCGAGCCGGCCGCGAACGCCGTCGGCGAACGTGCCGCGGTTACGGACGTCGCGGGCGGCGGAGGTCGCGACGAACCGCACCCGGTCCACGCCGACGCGGCCGATCAGGGCGGCGTACTCGTCGCACACCGCGAACGTGCGGGCCAAGGCGTCGGGATGGAACTCTCCGCTCGCGTCGACGCCCTGCGCGAGCCGCGTGACCCGCACCTCACGCACCAGCTCGGTGATCTCGTCACCGACGCGCCTCAGCACCAGCAGGCGCACGGAATTGCTGCCGCAGTCGATCGCGGCGACGGTTCTCATGCATCCTCCTTGCAGCAGACGTCGCCGAAACGCTCCCGGATCAGCTCGAGGGCCTCGTCTCCTAGAGGGTTGACGCCGGGGCCGGCCGCCAGGGCATGCCCGACCAGCACGTGCAGGCACTTGACGCGCGTCGGCATGCCGCCGGCCGAGATCCCGTCGATCTCCGGCACCGAACCGAGCCGAGCCCGGTCAGCAAGGTACGCCTCGTGGGCGGCGAAATAACGGGACGCGAGGTCGGCGTCGTGGGCTAGGCGCTCCGTCATCTCCGCCATCACTCCAGCGGCTTCTAAGGTCGAGCAGGCGCTGACCAGAGCCGGGCTCGTCAGATAGTAGACGGTGGGGAACGGCGTGCCATTCTCCAAGCGCGGAGCGGTGGTCACGACTCCCGGCCGGCCGCACTTGCAGCGCCACGCGACCGCGACGACGCCCCGCGGGGCGCGCCCCAGCTGCGCCTCCAGCGTCGCCAAATCCTCAGCAGTCGGGGCGGTCATGGGTTCTCCGAAACGGTCGTGCCGAGCGGGTTCTCGTCTTCGGTTTGGGCCGGCTTGTCCGCGACCTCGACCGAGCCCCACATCTCCTCCCACCACAGGCCGCCGCCGGAGTGCGTGGGGGCGAGCGCGCTGGAATCGCCGCCGATGGGTTTACCGTCGGGGCCGACGACGCGGTAGCCGGTCTCGCCGGGCAGCACCCAACCCAATCGCTCCCGGGCCTCGGCTTTGACGAACGCCGGATCCTGCCAGCGCGCCAGCTGGTCCTGCAACTCGCCGATCCGCTTCTTCGTCGCGTCGATCTCGTTGCGGGTCGCCGCGATCTCCTGTGCTTGCGCGAAGTAGACGCGGAGGCTCTGCGTCAGCGTCATGCCGAGCGCGACGATGACGACCGCCATCAGCAGCAGCCGCCACGTCATCGACAGGGCCCGCTCCGACCCGCGGGGCCGCTTCTCGGCCAGTTCTTTGGATTCCTCAACCTCGACGGGCCGCGGCCGGGAGTGAACGGCGGACGCGCGCTCTCCGGGACGCGCAGCGGTCCGCGACCGTGGGGTGCTACGGCGCGGACCGCTGTTGCGAGGTGTTGGCATGCCACCTAGTTTGGCTGATGACTGGGCAATATCAGCCCTTGAAACGCGGGAACGCCGAACGGCCGGCATACACGGCCGCGTCGTCGAGGTTCTGCTCGATGCGCAGCAGCTGGTTGTACTTGGCGACCCGATCGGTGCGGGCGGGAGCACCAGACTTGATCTGGCCGCAGCCGAGGGCGACGGCAAGGTCAGCGATGGTGACATCCTCAGTCTCACCCGAACGATGCGACATCATCGTGCGGTAGCCGTTGCGATGGGCCAACTCGACGGCGTCGATCGTCTCGGACAGCGACCCGATCTGGTTGACCTTCACCAGCAGCGCGTTGGCGGTGTCGGTGTCGATGCCCTTCTGGAGGCGCTCGACGTTGGTGACGAACAGGTCGTCTCCCACCAGCTGGACCTTGTCGCCGAGGCGCTCGGTGATGGCCTTCCAGCCGTCCCAGTCCTCCTCGTTCAGCGGATCCTCGATCGAGACGAGCGGGTACGCGTCGACGAGTTCGGCGTAGTAGTCGATCATCTCGGCGGCGGACTTGGTGCCGCCCTCGAACTTGTAGGAGCCGTCGGCGAAGAACTCGCTGGCGGCGACGTCGAGCGCGAGCGCGACCTGCGAGCCGGGCTCGTAGCCAGCGGCCTTGATGGCCTCGATGATCAGGTCGAGCGCGGCGCGGTTCGACTCCAGGTTCGGTGCGAAGCCACCCTCATCCCCCAGCCCGGTGGACAAGCCGCGATCCTTGAGGACCTTCTTCAGGGCGTGGTAGACGCCAGCGCCCATCTCAACGGCCTCGGCGAACGACTCGGCACCGATCGGGGCGATCATGAACTCCTGGATGTCAACGTTCGAGTCCGCGTGGGAGCCGCCGTTCAGGATGTTCATCATCGGCACGGGCAGGATGTGCGCGTTCGGGCCGCCGACGTACTGGTATAGCGGCAGCGAAGCCTCTTCGGCGGCCGCGTGGGCGACGGCGAGGGAGACGCCGAGGATGGCATTAGCGCCAAGCTTGGCCTTGTTCGGAGTGCCGTCGAGCTCGATCATGGCCAAGTCGATGGCGCGCTGCTCGTGGGCGTCGAAGCCGAGAAGCTCCTCGCCGATGACATCAAGAACGTTCTTGACGGCGGTCTGGACACCCTTGCCGCCGAAGCGCTCGCCGCCGTCGCGCAGCTCGCACGCCTCAAAGGCACCAGTGGAGGCGCCGGAGGGCACGATCGCACGGCCGGCCGCGCCGGAATCGAGCGCGACCTCGACTTCGACGGTGGGGTTGCCGCGGGAGTCGAGGACCTCGCGGGCGTCGATGAACTCAATAGCTGCCATGTGGCTGCCCTTCCTTGCTGGGAGACAGAGTGTCTTCCGCCCAGCCTATCCAACTATCGGGGTTCAGGGGCATTTGTTCTAAGGCTCGATTGGATCACAGCTGAACCACCCGATCCGCGGCATCCAGGATCACTTCGTCGTGGGAAGCGACCACAACGGCAACCCCCTGCTCGGCCGAGGCGAGCAGCAGGTCGCGGACGAGTTCCGCGGCGGCCGCGTCCAATGAGGCCGTCGGTTCGTCCAGCAGCGCCACCAGCGGCTCTTTGGCGAGCGCCCGGGCCACCGCGACTCGTTGTCGTTCGCCGCCCGAGAATCCCTTGGATCGGGCCGGGGTCCACTCCCCCAAGCCGAGTTCGCCCA
>CAMCJC010000359.1 GCA_945875065.1 uncultured Propionibacteriaceae bacterium
CCCGAAGGTAGACGACGCGGAGGTCGCCAAGGTCAAGAAGGCCATGGCGGCCTCAGGGGTCAAGATCTGGACGTTCAACCCTGTGTTCAAATGGTCCTCACCCAACGAGCAGGAGCGCCAGGCACAAGTCCGCAACTTCCGTCGGTTGCTGGAGATCGCCGAGGAGTTGGAGGTGCCGCTGATCGCCACCGAGTTCTCCGGGGACCCGAACCAGCCGCTGGCCTCGGAGCACCAGTTCTACAAGTCAATCGAAGAGCTCATCCCCGACTTCGAGAAGCGCGGCATCGAGTGCACGATCGAGGCGCACCCTTACGACTTCGTCGAGACCAACGAGCGGGCCGTGCAGATCGTCCGGGGCGTCAACAAACCGTGGCTGAACTACGAGTTCTGCCTGCCCCACATGTTCCACCTCTCCAGCGGCAAGGGCGACCCCCGCGCCATGATGGAGTACGCTGGCCCTCGCCTGCGGCACGTCCACATCGCCGACGTGTGGAACCACCTCGCGAACGTCGGGAATCGGTACATCATCAACCCGCCCGGCGTCGATGCCCGCATCCACCAGCACAACGAGATCGGCAATGGTGAGGTGCCTTGGGACGAGGTCTTCGGGTACCTGCGGGAAATCAGCTACGACGGCCCCGTCTCGGTGTGCGTCTTCGGCTGGGAGGAAGAAGCCGACGCGATCCACGTCCGCATGCGGGAGCGAATCGAGAAGGAGTTGATGAGCTGAGACAGGGCGAGCAAACCTTCGCCGGTCGGCTTCAACTCACCGTCTAGGGGCCCGATCGACCTGGGTCCCTAGACCTTCTACTGAGGGGGCGCGCTGGCCTACCAGGGCCGCTACTAGGTGATGCGGTGGCGAGAAGCTCTTCGCGGGTTCCAGTATCCTAAACCGTGTGATCCGCCAGCACTGCAATCTGGTCAGCCTCCCGGACGGTGTTCAGACCACCATCTCGAGGTATCTCCAAGGTAGTGGCCGGCGGGAGTGGAGTGATCCTGGCCGGGTCAGCAGAGTTCACCAGCGTAAGTGTCGCCCCCACCGCGTTCGCAGCCGTGGGACTTGTAATCACCTACGTCACCGTCCAGACAGTCATCAGCCACCCATCCCAGCACCTAAGCCTCAGAACCCGAGAAAAGCTTGAAGGCTTCGCTACTGGAGAGTGTTGACATGGCCGGTCATCAGTTCGCCGACTCGCCCGAGGGACTCGCCCCCGGGGATAGCCTGCTCACCACGGCCCTGATCTGTCGCTCAGAGCACATCCTGTCTTGTTCCCCCGCCGTACTGCAAACCTTGCCACCCCCGATGCAGGAACGGCATGACCGCCTGCGCCGCAGCATTGATAGGCATTCTTTCCTTGCTGCCCGGATAGCCGCGAAACTCCTGTGGGGGTGGGCTCTTGGGCGCGACCCAGCGGAGTGCCAACTCCAGCAGCAATGTCCAACCTGTGGTGGTCCCCACGGCCGCCCCAGGTTTGCTGCGAATGGGGCCTTGACAGTGAGTTGGTCGCACAGCCAAGACCTGGTCGGAGTCATTGTCGGCCCTGGCTGTGTAGCGATCGACGTCGAATCCGGTTCGACCGACCCTCCCCCCACCCTCACGAGGGGACGCACGCCTCAGGAACGCCTCGACAACTGGCTACTAGCCGAGTGCTGGACTAAAGCCGGTTACTGCGAGCTAGACGAGGCGCTCAGTCTGATCAGACGCTCCGTCAGCCCGCCGCCTAAGCCGGGAATCCCGGATCCGCGCCGACTCCATCTTTGCCATCTAGCCTGGACGGGAGCGCGTGCCCTCCTCCTGAGCCAGGAGCCCTGCACACTCATGAGCGATCCCAGCAGCCTCTTGACAACTAGTAGCTTTTAAAAGCCTTCTACAAAGCTTTAAGCCCGCCGGAGCGGCCTAAACCAAGACTTCGACCAGTTCGCCTCTCGCCCGTTTCAGCGAGACAGGGAGCGGACTGGCACTACAATGGGTGAACCATCTACGGGATCGGTGAGAATCCGCGCCTCCAGGTCGAAGACTCGCGCGATGAGGTCCTCGGTTAGCACCTCGCTGGGTGGTCCCTCGGCTATCACGGTGCCATCTCGCATCGCCACCAGGTGCGTGGCATAACGTGCGGCGTGGCCTAAGTCGTGCAGCACTGCCACCACGGTACGCCCCTCGGCCTGCAAACTGCGGCACAGGCCCAGCACCTCGATCTGGTGGCTCACGTCGAGGTAAGTGGTGGGCTCGTCGAGCAGCAGCACCGGTGTTTCCTGCGCGAGTGCGGCAGCCAGCCAGACTCGCTGACGCTGACCGCCGGAGAGTTCATCTACGGCGCGGGCGGCAAGGCTAATTACCCCGGCCCGAGACATGGCCTGGTCGACAGCCTCGGTGTCCGCCTGTGACCAGCGGCGCAGGAAACGCTGGTGCGCAAAGCGCCCCCGGCAAACCAGGTCGACCACGGTGATACCTTCCGGGACGATGGCTCCTTGCGGCAGGAGTGCAATGCGTCGAGCCACATCAACGGTGCGCTGCGATGAGATAGAGACCCCGTCGAGCAACACAGACCCCTGCCGCGGCGACAGCAGCCGAGCCAAGGCCTTCAACGTAGTGGACTTGCCGCAGGCGTTAGGACCGATCACCACGGTAAACTCCCCCGACGGCACCAACAGGTCGAGGTCGTGCACCACCAGCCGGTCGTCATAGGCGAGGTTGGCCGCGATTGCCTCCAGCCGCGGTTGGGTGAGAGTTCGGGATTTGGTCATCA
Source organism: uncultured Propionibacteriaceae bacterium (assembly GCA_945875065.1). Lineage (GTDB taxonomy): Bacteria > Actinomycetota > Actinomycetes > Propionibacteriales > Propionibacteriaceae > Arachnia. The sequence goes on from CAMCJC010000359.1 coordinate 2,748, forward strand.
GTGTCTCCTGACCAGGACTAGTACGAGGTAAAGCCCGCCGAGAACACCGGTGGTGATGCCTACCGGGACCCGGAAATCTTCGGGCAGACGTTGGGCCAGCACATCGGCGCCCAGCAACAGGACTGCCCCGCAAGCGGCGGCTGACAGGATCGGTACGCTCGCCGAACCGGTCAGCCGTCGGGCCAAGTGTGGGGCAGCCAGTGCGACGAAAGAAATCGGTCCGACGCTGCACACTGCGGCAGCAGTCAACGCCACGCTGCAACCCACCGCCACCAAGCGCGTCCGAGGCAGGTCGACACCCGACTGCTGAGCTA
>CAMCJC010000360.1 GCA_945875065.1 uncultured Propionibacteriaceae bacterium
CGCCACCCAATACGCCGTCGTCAAGGTGGCTGTCGCCAACGGCGCCGACCGAGCCGCGGTCAAGAAGGCCCTGACCGACGCGACCGCCGACTACCCGCTCGTGTCGGTCGTCGACAACGACGAGTACATCGCCGACCAGCTCGCCGCCTTCAACAACCTCTTGGCGCTGATCTACGGCCTGCTCGCGCTAGCGATCGTCATCTCCATCCTCGGCATCGTCAATACGCTCGGGCTGTCGGTGATCGAACGGACCCGCGAGATCGGGCTGCTGCGCGCCGTCGGCCTGACCCGCCGACAGCTTCGACGGATGGTCCGGTTGGAGGCCGTTGCCGTCGCGGTGCTCGGAGCGATCCTCGGTATCGTGCTCGGGTTGCTGTTCGGATACTCGCTGACGAAAATCATCGACGACCTGTCAACCCTGTCGATCCCCTGGCTCCAGCTCATAATCTTCGTCGTCGTGGCGGGCATCGTCGGCATGTTCGCGGCGATCATCCCGGCGCGGCGGGCGTCACGGCTGAACGTCCTGGACGCGATCGCGACGGAGTGAGCCACGTCGTCCGATAGAACTTCTCGCCGCAAGGCGTAATGACGGTATATTGACAGGCGACTTAGCGCCGGAGTGAAGGGGACGTGAGTTGAAGATCCGAGTGGAGCGCGACGCACTTGCCGACGCCGTCGCCTGGGTAGCCCGCAGTCTGCCGAACCGCCCGACGGCGCCGATCCTCGCCGGCCTGCTGATGTCCGCCCAAGGCGACGAGGTGAGATTGTCCAGCTTCGACTCGACGACCTCAGCGCAGGTGACGATCCCGGCGCAGGTCACCGACGAGGGAGTCGTGCTGGTCTCCGGCCGCCTCCTCAACGAGATCGCCCGGCAACTGCCGAACAAGCCGGTGGACATGTCGTCGGACCACACGCAGGTCGAACTGACTTGTGGTTCCGCCCGCTTCAACCTCCAGACGCTACCCGTCGACGAGTACCCCACCCTGCCGGAGATGCCGACGCAGACCGGCGAGGTCGATGCTTCGGTGTTCGAGAAGGCCGTCAGCCAGGTCGTGATCGCGGCCGGCCGCGACGAGTTGTTGAACGTCTTCACCGGCGTTCGCGTCGAGATCAAGGGCGAGCACCTGTCGTTGCTCGCCACCGACCGCTACCGCATGGCGCTCAAGGAACTCACCTGGGCGCCGTCGTCGCCGGACATCGAGGGTGCCGTCCTCGTGCCGGGCCGTGTCCTCGCGGACACCGCGAAGTCGCTGACCTCCGGTAAGACCGTCACCGTGTCCCTGTCGACCACCGAGTCGGAGGGCGAGGGCCTCGTCGGCTTCATCGGTGAGGGCAGCAAGGGTCGCCGCGAAGCGACGACGCGCCTGCTCAACCAGGCGTTCCCGAAGGTTCGGCACCTGATGGATGTCGTCGGTACCGTAACGGTTCGCGTCCCTACCGCCGAGCTGCTCGCCGCCGTCAAGCGTGTTTCCCTCGTGGCCGAGCGCAACACCCCGATCCGCATGCTGATTGAGGACGACCACATCGGCCTCGAAGCCGCTACCGGCGACCAGGCACACGCGTCCGAGGCGATCGAGGCGCAGGTCGATGTGACGGGCGAAGAGAAGTCGATCACCGCCGCCGGCTTCAACCCGCAGTATCTGCTCGACGCGCTCGGCGCCGTCGATGCCCCGTACGCGCACTTCTCCTTCACCGGGCCGGGCAAGCCGTGCCTGATTACGGGCCTGGCAAGCATCGACGGCGACCAGCTGCTCGACTACCGCCACGTCATCATGCTGATGCGCCTGCCCGACTGATCGCTCACAGTTAATTTGCCTCTGGAAAATGACCCGCCCGCTAGGTAGCGTCAGAGGTCAGCTAGAGGAAGGAAACACATGGGTTACATCGGCGTTTTCATGATCATCATCGGCTTCGGGTCGTTGATTCTGGAGCAGTTCGGCTTGCAGTTCAAGGTTCTCGCGTGGGCTGACCCGTACCAACCGTGGGTGGGCATTCTCCTCGGCGTGATCGGCATCGCGATCGTGGTTCTCGGCATGGTCCTGGGCAAGAAGGATGACCAGCCCCAGCAGCCGCCATTCCCGCAGCAGCCCTACCAAGCGGGCCCCGGGCAGCCGTACCAAGGTGGTCCGCAACAGCCGCCCTACCAGGGCGGCCCACAGAACCCGTACCAGGGCGGCCCCCAGCAGTAACCGGCTGGCGGGCCAATAGAATCGGCCCTGATGTTCGTCACTCACCTGTCGGTCTCCGACTTCCGCAACTACGATGCCGCCGAGATTGATCTCGTCGCGGGCGTCAACGTGTTTGTCGGGGCCAACGGGCAGGGGAAGACGAACCTGGTTGAGGCCGTCGAGTATCTGTCAACGGCCTCCTCGCACCGTGTCTCAGGCACGGTTCCGTTGATCCGTGCCGGCGCGGAGTCCGCGATCCTGCGGGCCCGCGTCCAGGCCGGCCGCGATGACGACCGCCTCATCTACCTGGAGCTCGAGGTGGCGCACGGCCGCAGCAACGTCGCCCGGTTGAATCGTGCGCCGCTGACCCGGCCCGCGGATCTGATCGGGGCGCTCCGCACCGTCGTCTTCTCCCCCATGGATCTGGCGATCGTCCGCGGCGACCCGGCGGATCGCCGCTCTTGGTTGGATACCCTCGTCACGACGCGCTGGCCGCGGATGGCGGGCGTCCGCGCCGACCTCGATAAGGTCCTCAAGCAGCGCAATTCGCTGCTGAAGGCAATGTCAGGCAAGCATCAGCGGCAGGCCGGTCCCGAGGAGGAAGTGACGCTGCAAGCATGGAATGACGCGCTGGCCAGGGTCGGGGCGGAGTTGCTTCATGCGCGCCTCGACACCCTCGCCGATGTCCTGCCCCACGCCGTCGCCGCCTACGAGACGATCGCGCCGGTCAACAACGTCATCGCGGCGCACTACAAGACCTCCCTCGACCTGGCGGGCATCCCCGCCGACGCCGTCCGTAACACCCTCGAGCAGCGGCTCCTTAAGGCGATGGAGGAGCGGCGGCGGGAGGAGGTCGCGCGGGGGGTGACTCTCGTCGGACCCCAGCGCGAC
>CAMCJC010000361.1 GCA_945875065.1 uncultured Propionibacteriaceae bacterium
CGATCTAGCATCCAGAAGGTCACGGCGCGCACGGCGTCGCGGCTGTCGGACAGGACGACGACCAGGTTCGTGGCCGCAGACAGGAAGTAGCCGACGGCGAGCCCGGCGAGGACGAGGCGCGAGCCGGTTGCCCGGCGCCGGGCGCCCACGAGGATGAGGACCAGTGCGAGGGCGCTGATCGCTCCGATGAAGGCTCCTGCGGTCACGGCGATGGTGCTCGTCGGGGTGGCGGCGGCGCCGATGGCGGTCCCGAGCGTGCTGGCCAGGCCGCCGGCGATGACAAGGGCCGCGCCGAGCGAGGCGCCGGAGGAGATGCCCAGCAGGTAGGGGTCGGCCAGGTCGTTGCGCACCACGGTCTGGAGGGCGGCTCCGGAGCAGGCCAGGACCGCGCCCACGCACAGTCCGGCGAGAACCCGGGGCATGCGCAGCTGCCACACGACGGTCTCCAGCGTTGAGGACGGTGCGTGGGCGCCACCGCGGTCCAGGAGGACTGCCACGACGTCCGCCGGCCACGCGTGCACCTGGCCGATCCCCACCGACACGAGGGAGACCAGGGGCAGCGCGGCGACCAGGGCGGCCACCACCAGCAGCGGGCGGCGGGCGGGCCGGGGATGCTGACGGGACTGGCCGAGCGCGCCGAGCCGGCGCCGCAGCTTCGCAGGGAGGATGACAGGCACGCGCGCATGATAATCATTATCATTGTTGTGAGTGAAGTTCCGCCTTGGCCCCCGGGGGCCTGTCGGGTGTGGAGCGGTGTCGACATTGACGGGCGCGGGTCGCGCAGATAACCTTCGGGATTCAGTGATAATCATTCTCATTTGTGGGTCATTTGGGACTCGAGCGGCACGCCTAGCGGGGGTCGTCCGCATCGCACCCGGTCGATCTGTCCGTGAGCACACAGCAGGTGCTGCGGTCCCCGGCGCGCCGGGCCCGAGGCCCCAAGACTGAGAATCGCGATCAAAGGACGGACATGCAGCACGTGCGTCTCATGCGCCTGTGGGCGGGCCATGGCTCCCTTCTTCTCGCACTGACGGCGGTGGGGGTTGCGGTGGCCGCAACGTGGACCGGCCAGGCACTTCTGACCTCGCGGATCTTCGCGGTGCTCGTCACTGAGGCGCCTCTGTCCGACCCCGCGCTAGCCCCCAGCGTCCTCGCCTTGGTGGCCGTGCTCCTGACCAGGCCGCTGCTGGTCCTGGTCCGCCAGCTCCTTGCCCACCATGCCATGACCCGGGTAAAGGCCTCGCTGCGGTCCCGAGCGCTGACCGCCTTCATCCGCCGCAGTGCTCTCGATCCCGCTGCTGGCCGTACGGGGCACGATCACGCCGCCGTCGTCGATGGCATCGAGAATCTCGACGCCTACCTGTCGGGCTATATCCCGCAGATGGGCGTGACGATCCTCGTTGTGGGGGTGGTTGGCAGCACCATGACTGCCGTCGATCCGGTGACCGGGCTGCTCGCCTTGGTCGTGACTGCGCTGCTTCCGAGCCTGCCGCGGCTGTGGGATCGGGTACTGGCTTCCCGCGGCGCCGACCACTGGGACGCCTACCAGGAGCTGCACGCCGAGTTCGTCGACTCCATGCAGGGCATGACCACGCTGGTCGCCTTCGGGGCGGACCGGCGGCGGGAGGAACAGCTAGCCCGGGCCTCCCGGCACCTGCTCGCACGCACTCTGGGGCAGCTGCGGATCTCCCTGCTCGAGTCGGGGCTCTCCGGCTTCGCCCTGTCCGCCGTGCCTGCTTTAGTCTTGGCCACGGTTGTCGTCCGCAGTCAGAACCTGAGCGCCTTCGAGGTCTTCGTACTGGTGCTGCTGTCCGTTGAGCTGGTCCGGCCCCTGCGCGACCTGGCGGCCCTGTGGCACGCCGGATACCTGGGGACCTTCTCGGGTCCGCGCGTCATGGAGCTGCTCGACGCCGAAGCCTCCGGCTCCCATCGTCTGGGCCGCGAGGCTCGCCGCGCCTCCCGCGGTCCGCAGGCGCAGCAGCCGGAGAGCAGCCGCCATGCACAAGGCCGCCCGGGTACTGGCCCGCTCGCCGCTCCGGTGGTCACTGTGCGCGGTCTGAGTGCCCGCTACCCGCGTGCCGAGGCCCCGGCACTGGCCGGAATCGACGTTGACTTCGCCCCGGGTCTGACGGCGGTCGTCGGTGCCACGGGCTCAGGAAAGTCCACGTTGGCTGCGACTCTCGTGGGACTGCTGGTCCCCGAGACCGGGACGATCGAGGTCGCCGGCACTGCCTGCGGGCCAGACCGGCTCCTGGACCTGGTCAGTCTCGTCCCTCAGGACCCGATGCTCCTGGGCGCCACCATTGAGCACGACATCGCCCTGGGCCTGCCGGGTGATGCCAGGTCGACGGAGGAGCCCCCGTCCCTGGGCGCCTCCCAGCCGAACCGGCATGCCCAAGAGATTATCGCCCGGGCGGCGCGCACCGCGGGGATCGGTACTGACGACGCCGCCCTGACACTGGGGTCGTCCGTGGGGGAGGCGGGCGCCCTGCTGTCGGGAGGGCAACGTCAACGCGTCGCCCTGGCCCGGGCCCTGGCGCAGCAGCGCTCGATCCTCATCCTGGATGAGTCCACATCGGCGCTCGACCCGGCAGCCGAGACCCGGCTCGTGGAGGCCGTGCGCCGCGATGCTGCGCGCACCGTCATCGCCATCACCCACCGTCTCGCCGTGGCCCGCAGCGCCGACCGCGTCATCGTCCTGGACCACGGGAGGGTGGTCGAGCAAGGCGCCCCCGACGAGCTTCTCGCCCAGGGTGGCGCCTTCGAAGCGCTCGTCTCCGGCGAGCTCAACGGTTCGCGAGCAGCCGAGCCTCGCGAGGCCTCGACGGGGCAGCAGCGCGCGAAGGAAGGAACGCATCGATGAAACAGCCCGCCGCCGAGCCTCCTGCGCCCCAGGTGCCGGGGCTGTCCGACATGGTCGGCTCCGTGCTGGCCATGAATCGCCACCTGCGCCACCAGCGCGGCCTGTTCGTGACCGTCCTGATCACCGTGTGGCTCTCCCTCTTGCTGGCCATGACCACCGCCATGCTGTCGGTGGCGGCAGCCTCCGC
>CAMCJC010000362.1 GCA_945875065.1 uncultured Propionibacteriaceae bacterium
CGTGTACCAATTCGTGCGACCGGTCGGGCGAGTCCCATACTCGCGCGTCCCACAGCCCCGATGGACTGCCGCCACACCGCAGCCATCACCCGCCCGGAAGCCGGACCGACATCAAGCTGGCCACCATCCCGGACGGAGGAGATCATTGCGCCGCCCGCCATGCGAGTATTACGGCCCAGGACCCGGGCCAACTGAGTCGTTGACCGCGCACCAACTACGCGAACCTTGACTCCGCGCTTCGCCAAGGATTTACGGATTCCCTCCGCGAGGGCCTGGCCAGGTGTTATAACGGTACGGGCTATGCGGTAGCTAGCGATGTGTGCTGGCCGGGTCGCTGCACGATAAGCATGGCCGGAAACTTGGTTGTCGACGTCGGCATCGCCCATCGCGTCTGCTTGGCGGACCTGACCGATGCCGCTGCGGGCTGCGTACCCACCCAGTCGAGTTCCAGCTTTGATCCCGGCCTGCCCCAGACGTGCCGTTGCTTGGCCCGTGACGCGCCCGGCCGCCACCAGGTCGTCCTCGACCATCTGCACGACCTGAGCCGTCTTCTGGGCCGAGGTAGCCGCCTCGATGACCTGGCCGTTCTTTACCGAGATGATCTTCCCGCCGTGGCGTGGGTGCACCTGGCTGGTACCCCTGGTACTCGGGGCCACCTTGTATGTCCACTGCTGCGTGACCTTGTACTGCCCGAACTTACGAGCCATCCCCATCGTCCTCGAACGCAGTGTTGAACAGCTGGTTCAGCGGCCCATCCTGAGGACGACGTGCATCCAGCTCTAGGACCGTAGAACCCAATCGAAGGAGCCCCTCGCCAGGCTGGCACCTAGTCAATACCCGGGCCTGGGATTCACTGAGGCTAAGCAGGTTCACCAAAGCGTCGGTGTCGTTCTCCTGCTGTCCCATAAGCAGTAGCAGATCGGCATTGTTCAACATCCGGCAGCCCTCTTCGACCTCCAGCAGGGCTGTGATGTTCTGCAAGATGCCGGTTGGAATGCCACCCTTTTTTCGGAATCGAGTCCAGAAGGTCATCAGCTGCTCCATCGCATACCGGTTACTGAACATGCTGGCGAACTCGTCGACGTACAGCCAGGTCCGGACACCACGCCCATAGTTACAAACAACTCGCCGCCACACAGCATCCAGTACCACCATCAGGCCAAAATTCTGTAGGGCATGACCCAGCTGCGACGTGTCATATACCACCAGACGATTCGAGGTGTCGACGTTCGTCTGCTGCGCGAAACCGGAGAAGGTACCGGTCGCATACAACTCCAGAGCCCCCACCAACCCAGCTGCCGCCTCTTCCGGCTGGCCTTGAAGCTCTTCCAGGACGTCGACCAGAGTCGGCATCACCGCCCCTGGCGTTCGTTCCCACCGCCGATAGATCGTGTTCAAGCACCGATCCAGCACGGACTGCTCAGCCCCGGTCAAGCCTTCCGTGCCGCCAAGTAGTACCTGGAGCATTCCCAACACGGCCTCCACCTTGAGGCGGACCGGATCGCCCTCCAATGTCGACAACTCGATATCGAGCGGATTCATCGTCTGAGTCGATCCCGCGTGAACCTCGATCACTGTGGCTCCAAACGCCTCCCCCACCGCTCGGTACTCCCGCTCAGGATCAATGACGATCACCTCATCGCTCGGGCACCCGATCACGACTTGCTCGATCTCTGCCTTGCAGGCATACGACTTCCCACTGCCTGACGTACCAAGCACGAAAGCATTACCGTTCCGCTTGCGTTTTCGATCCAAGATGATGGGATTCCCAGTCGTCGCATTCCGCCCGTACAAGATCCCAGTTTCATCGAGGATCTCTTCCGAACTAAAAGGCATCAAGACCGCCAGAGCCGCAGTCGTCAACGTCCGACGGAAAGGAAGCCGCATCCCACCGAAAGGAAGCGCAGCATTGAAGCCGTCTTCCTGCCAGTACTTTAAGATGCTGGCATCGCAGGACTTACCTCGAAGGACTTTCCGAATCTGATCGACGCGTTGCTTCAGCTCCTCCGCCGACGAGGCGCGCACCATCAACACCAAGGTAGTGCTGAACAGACGCTGGTCTTCCTTATCCATCGTTTCCAACAGGGATCGGATCTCTTCTACGCCACGCTGCAACTTCACGGGAAGATCCAGGTCCGGGTCCATGTGCGCCTTCACGAGCCGGCGACGTACGGATAGCAGTTCCATGTCCAAGGCCGCTTTGCGGTCCATCACCAGATCATGAGCCTCCGTCTTCTCGATCGGCTGCACGTGAAGCGAAGTCACTAGGTCAGTTTGGACCCTGGACAGGCGCGCAAGGACATCATCACCAAGCCAACGAGCAAAGGTCCGAACCACCAACACCTGGCAATGCTGATCACCTTCATCACCAGCGAGCACGAGACACGCCGGATTTCCTCGGTCCACGGATTGAGGAGCAAGCTCACTTTTCGTCGTCGCACGAGACTCTCCCATCGCTCGATAGTCAAACCCACGGCTATAACAGCCTCGCGTCCACTCACGCAACAGTTCAATCCGCTCCACCCCCGTCATCCTGGAAGCATGACATTGCAGCTTCAACAAGTCCTTCTTAGCCACGGCAGCGAGATCATCGAGAGCAGCTTTCGCCTGCTCCAGATTCGGCGCAGACACCGTGATCGTCAAGAACTTCTCCGCGACAATGGCATACTCACGATCCCCGATCATCGACTTAACGATACGATTATGGTCAGCACGGAACGGCGTCAGATGGTCAAGCGTCCGAGGATCCTCAAATAGTACCCGACCCAGGAGCTCGTCCCGAGGAACACGACGTGAAACAACTGTGATCGTCAAACGCTCTCCAGAACCGAACTGATTCAAGAACTCCGCATAAGCCTCCAACAGCCGTTGCTTTACCTCCTGAGTCGCAACCTGATACGACACATCAGATAGCCTCAGCGTGATCGAATACTCACCACCGCCCAAGATGCAAACCCCAGACTCCAACATAGCTTCATACTGCAGGAAATCCTGAGCGCGCCGAGCGGTGAACGACGAAGGCCTGCGGCCCTTCCTCTGTTGCGCTTG
>CAMCJC010000363.1 GCA_945875065.1 uncultured Propionibacteriaceae bacterium
CGTCTCCCCTCGGGTCCGCGACCGAGTCGTTCGACAGCACCGCGTCGGCGTCCTGCCGCTCCAGGTACCGGTCGTCGCTCAGGTCGATCTCCGCCTCGCCGCTGCTCCTCGACGATGACGCCGCCCCCATCGCCGCGGCCAGGCCGCCCATCATCATCGGGGAGGCGCCCCGCGACGGTGTCGGCTCCTGCGGAGTCTCGAGGCTCGGCAGTTCGCCTGTATCGGCGCTTGCCGCAGGCTCGTCGGCCGCCAGGCTGGGCAGTTCCTCCGGTCCCTCGACCGGCAGGCCCGCCTCGGGGGCCGCGAGGTCGGGCAGCGCGTCGAGGCTGCCACCGCCGCCTCCGCCACCGCCCAGCGGGGCCAGCTCGGGCACGTCGGGCACTGGCTGGTCGCCGATCGGCGGCTCTACGGCCGGGGTTGCCAGCCCGTCACCGGGCGGCAGTCCCTCGCCGACGGCCAGATCGCCTTGGACTTTGAGTTCCTCGATCGCCTTGGTGACCTCGTCGGTCGGCTGCCCCTCAATAACCTTGTAGTCGGCTCCGGTGCCGCCGCCTGCCTTGGGGCCGGGGGTGAGCGAGCCAAGCAGCGACAGCAGCGCGGACAAGCCCATGATGCCGCCCATCGCCGCCAGCACCTTGCCGACGGGCTGCCCGGTCAGCTGCGCCCAGCGCTGTGCGAACCCAAAGATCAGGTTGCCCAGCTGCCTGGACCTGTCGTCGTCGATCGGTGGGTCCGGGTTGATCGGCGCCGGCTCGACTGGGTTGATCGGCGCCGGCTCGGCCGGGGGCGACGGGACGGGCGCGGCCGGGGGCTGCTGGTCGGGGAGCGGTGCGGGCTGCACCGGCGGCTGCGGCAGCGAACCCCCGCCTCCCCCACCGCCACCGCCAGGGGCCGACGGGGCGGGTTCGCTTGGAGGTGCCGGGCTGGGTTTGGGACCAGGGCTAGGCTGCGGGTCCGGCCTCTTGTCGCCTTTCCCCTCCTCACCCTTTTGGGCTTCGGCCATCTCCTTGTCGAGACGCTCGAACTCCTTGTTGCACGCCTCGACGGCTTCGGCGAGTTTTTCCAGCGACTGCGACATCTTGCCGCGCTTGATGCTCCAGTCGCTTTCCTCACGTTTAATGACCTGGTTTAGCCTTCCGGCCTTTCCAACCACCTCGGCCAGCCCGCTGGAGACCGCATCCGAGCTATCCAGGTATTCCTTGGCCGCACGCGCACCTTTCGTGGCCTTGTTGACCCAGAAATCCTTGACAACCAGCCGATCGCTCATCTCCCCCTCCTTTCAATAATCCGATCTTCTCAGCGTCTGTATATTCCGGCAATGGGTTCGACTCCCCATCCCTATTCCAGCTCCGGAATCTGCACCTTGACGGCGGTTCCCGCGCTCACCCAGAACCCACGCCCGGGTGGGAAATCGGCGGCCCGGACGCGCGGCAGCGCGACCTTCAGCAGGTCGCCGTCGTTGGCATCGGGGGCGAGCAGCATGCCCTGCCGCGAGTTCTTCAGCTCGGGGATACTCGAGTTGAAACCCGCCAACGTCGCCGTTTCCGCGACGCCGACGAGGAAGTGCCCGTTGCGGCGGGCGAGCTTCAAGGCCTCTGCGAGGGTCGCGTCAGCCGGCGAGCCCGCGAGTTCCGCGAACTGCTCGACGAACACCGCGACGCTCGGCCGCCCGATCTCGCTCTCCCGGGTTAGGTAGGGCTTGAGCTGCGTGTTGAGGTAGTCCTGTACGCGGTCCGGCCCCTGGAGGTTCGCGGTCCACAGCGGCAGCTGCGCGAGCGGCGTCGCCCGGGCCGACAGCAGAACGCGCGGCACGTCCGGGAACGACTTAGACAGCGATCGGGCCAGCCAGCCGGCGGTCGAGCTGAGCCCGGACTTCGGGGGACCGGCGACGAGGTAGACGCCCTGCGGGTCGAAGCCGATCGGTGCGAGACTCCGGTCTTCGAGCCCGAGCGTGGGCTTGCCGTCAACGACATCGGGCAGATCCGCGGCCGACACGCGGGCAGGCAGCCGCCGGATCGGCTCGGGCCGGCCCGCCTGGAACCGGGCGACGCTCGCGGCTAGGGTCTCGATCTCCTTCGCCTGTGCGGGCGGCGACGGATCGGTGCCCAGCACCGCAAGCTGCATCTCGTGCGGCTCCTTGACGGTGACGCAGCGGCCGGGCGGGCTGGTCGGCGTCAGGATGTCCTTGGGTACGTTGAGGCCGACGTAGTCGTCGGGGTCGCTCATCCGCAGCACGAGACGCTGCTGGAACGCCCCCTGCATCGCCGACGGGATCGCGGCGCCCCGGTCGGCCGTCGCCGCGAAGTGGATGCCGACGGCGCGCCCCTCGGTCAGCAGGCGGTGGAACTGGGCGTAGACCTTGGCGCGTTGCAGCCCCGAGTCGTATTCAGTACGGAACGCCTGGAAGCCGTCGACCAGCACCAGGTAGCGGGGTTCCTGCGGGTGCCCCTGGTCGCGGTAGGCCTGGAGGCTGTCCGCCCTGACGGCGGTGAAGGCCGCCGACCGCTCGTCGAGGCGCCTGGTTAGGAGATCCATCAGGCGGGTGATCCGCTCGTCGTCGTCGCCCATGATGATCGCGCCGACGTTCTGCAGCGGCTCTAGGAGGCTGAGGCCGCCGCCGGCGAAGTCGAGGCCATAGACGTGCACCGGACCGGACTTCGGGGTGATCGATGCGGCGATCGCCAGCGACCGCAGTGCCGTCGTCTTGCCGGACCCGCTGGTGCCGTAGAAGACGATGTTGCCGACCTCGTCGGGGTGGAACGCCTCGATGCGGCGGCTCTGCGCCTCGGGGATGTCGGCCATGCCGAGGACGATCGACGTGTCGCGCCGCTGATGCAGATCCTTGATGTCATAGACGCTCTCTAGCGTGTCGAGCCACGGCTTGCGCGGCGCCGGGATGCGCCCGAGCTGGGCGGCGGCGGAGACGCTCCGCACAACCCGCTCGATGTCCTTGTCGACCCGCTCGCCCGCGACCACCGGGCGCGGCAGCTTCCATCTGGTGCCGAGGCCGAAGTCGAGCTCTTCCAGGTCGATGGGC
>CAMCJC010000364.1 GCA_945875065.1 uncultured Propionibacteriaceae bacterium
AGCCCTCGGCGACGTGGTTCATGATGCCGGTGCCGCGGGTCTCGGTGAGGAACTCCGTCCTGAAGCCGATGAGGCCGCGGGCGGGGATCAGGAACTCCATTCGGACCCAGCCGGTGCCGTGATTGACCATCGTCTCCATGCGGCCGCGGCGCATACCCATCAGTTGAGTGACGACGCCGACGAACTCCTCCGGAATGTCGATGGTCAGGCGTTCGACGGGCTCATGGACCTTGCCGTCGATCGTTTTCGTGACCACCTGCGGTTTGCCGACGGTCAGCTCGAAGCTTTCGCGGCGCATCATCTCCACGAGGATCGCGAGCTGAAGCTCGCCGCGACCCTGCACCTCCCAGGTGTCCGGGCGGTCGGTCGGCTTGACGCGGATCGACACGTTGCCGATCAACTCCTGCTCCAAGCGTGCTTTGACGAGTCGTGCAGTCAGGTTCTTGCCGGATTTTCCGGCCAATGGAGAGGTGTTGATGCCGATCGTCATCGAGATCGACGGCTCGTCCACGTGGATCAGCGGCAGCGGCTTCGGGTCCTCAGGATCCGAGAGGGTCTCGCCGATCGTGATCTCCGGGATGCCCGCGATCGCGACGATGTCGCCGGGCCCAGCCGACTCGGCGGGCACACGCTCCAATGCTTGGGTCATCAACAGCTCAGTCAGCTTCACCGTCGTGACGGTGCCGTCGGCGCGGCACCACGCGACCTGCTGGCCCCGCTTCAGGTTGCCCGCGACCACCCGGCACAGGGCCAGCCGACCCAGGTATGGGGAGGCGTCTAGGTTGGTGACATGCGCTTGCAGGGGCGCCCCCTCCTCGTAGGAGGGGGCGGGGATGTGGTCCAGGATCGTTTGGAACAGCGGCTCCAGATTCGGTGAGTCTGGCATGCCGCCGTCGTCGGGCTGGTTGAGCGACGCCCGGCCGGCCTTCGCGGCGGCGTAGACGATGGGGAAGTCGAGGGCATCGTCGGCGTCGTCTTCAAGGAGGTCCATGAACAGGTCGTAGGTCTCGTCGACGACCTCCGAGATGCGCGCGTCGGAGCGGTCGACCTTGTTGACAACCACGATCAACGGCAGCCTTTTCGCGAGCGCCTTGCGCAGCACGAACCGCGTCTGCGGGAGTGGGCCCTCGGAAGCGTCGACGAGCAGCACGACGCCGTCGACCATCTCTAGGCCGCGCTCGACCTCGCCGCCGAAGTCGGCGTGGCCGGGGGTGTCGATGATGTTGATCGTCACTTCGTTGCCGTCGGCCATGGTGTGTTTGACGGCGGTGTTCTTCGCGAGGATGGTGATGCCCTTCTCGCGCTCCAGATCCATGGAGTCCATGACGCGGGTGTCCACGTCGGCGCCCTCGCGGAAAGCCCCCGACTGCCACAGCATCGCATCGACCAGCGTGGTCTTGCCGTGGTCGACGTGGGCGACGATCGCGACGTTGCGCAGATCGGAACGAATCGGCATGGGGACTCCTAGGGACGGTGGACCGCCGAACAGTGTAAGCCCCGAGCCGGGATACTCAGCCCTTCAGCGCCGCCGCCTGCGCCGTCAAGGTCTTCTTCGCCAGTTCCAGCGCAGGGGATTCCTGGCCCGTGACCGCGAACACTTCGACGGTGACGACGACGTCGCCGACCTTGCCGGTGAGCGCGAACGTGTCAGGCGGGGCCGAGGCGAGCGATGCAGCGTCGACCGCCTCCGAACGCATCGTGGAAATAACCGCCTCGTCGAGGCCGTCGACGGCAAAATCCGCCAGCACGACATGCTTCGCCGAGGCCTGGTCGCCGCGCGTCGCCTCGAACGTGGCGCAGCGGGTCGCGAACTCCCGAAGCTTCGCCAGCGCTGTACCGTCGGTCAGCCCGATCGAGATCTCCCCGGCCTCGTTGGAGGCGTAGGAACCGGCGAAGTAGTTCGGCAACCCCGACGACGCACACGTCTCAGGCGACATCGAATACCCCGGCATGGGTCCGTAAAGGCCGTATGCGGCCCCACCCTCGGACAGCTCGAACGACATCCCCTCGTGGTCCCCGACCAGCACCTTCGCCGCTACCCCCGTCAGCGACGACGCAGACTCGCTTGGGGGCTGCGTCGCCTGCTTGGTGCCGCAGCCCACCAGCAACAGTGCGGCAAGCGGCGCAGCGATCAACATCTTGTGAGTCATGGGCCCCCTAAAGACAGTCGGGAGGCGAGATTAACACTCACGAGAGGCTAATCGGCCGAAACCGTTGTGAGGTCTGGTGCGGTCAGGGCGACGGTCGCGTCGCATACTGCCGCGAGTTCGTCGTCATGAGTGGCGATGACGATGGTGGCGCCCCGTGCTCGCTCGGCCAGCAGAAGGTCCTGGATGAGCCGCCGATTCGCAGCGTCGAGGGAGGCAGTCGGCTCGTCGGCCAAAATCAGGCTGGCGCGTTTGTGGATGGCCAGGGCGATGCTGACTCTCTGACGCTCTCCGCCGCTGAGCTTGGCGACCGGCTCGGCGGAACGACCAGCGAGCCCGACCTGCGCGAGAGCGTTCTCGACGTCCGTAGGCCAGCCACCGCGACGGCGGGGCAGCAGGGCCTTGTCCATGCACACGTTGAACCCTACCGACTCGTCTGGCACGAGCCCGTAGTTCTGGAACACGAACGCGACGTGGTCGCGCCAGAACCGGCGCCGACGTTCCCCTACCATCCGGGTGACGTCCCGCCCGTCGACGCTGATGCGTCCGCTCGTGATGGGTAGCAAGAGGCCGATGCAGTGCAAAAGGGAGGTCTTTCCCGAGCCGCTGGCCCCCGTCAGCGCGACTGCGGTGCCGTCGGGGGCATCCATGCTGGCCTTCGCGAGGATCGTGCGAGAGTCAATGATGAGGTGGACGTCTTGGGCGGTGATGCGCATGTGGTTCCTCAGTGGATTCGGAGGGAGACGCGACGGATCATGTCGAGGACGGCCCGCTGGTGGACTGCGACTGAGAAGGCGATGTAGAGGGCCAGGCCGACCAGCATGACCGGCGACCAGGCGAATCCCAGGGCGAGATACACGGCCGAGACGATCACGAACGTGAGGACCAGG
>CAMCJC010000365.1 GCA_945875065.1 uncultured Propionibacteriaceae bacterium
GTCAGGATCACCGGCCCGGGAATCTTCGCGAAATACGTCGCCGCCGACAATGCATCCGGGTAGTCGGTGCCTTTGACCAGGTAGACCGTCTTGGCCCCCTGCTGGAACGCGCCCCGCGATGTCGCCGCGGCGACCTCATAACGGTTCTTGCCATCGTTGCGAATAACTTGCGCACCGGTGATCGCTCCGACTTCCCGCAGCACCTTGTCGGAGACCGTGACCGCACCGCCCTGGATAAGCACCTTGTCAGGGGACAGCCGCTCCAGTTCGATGCGCACCGCATCTGGGATGCTGTTCTGTTCCACCAGAAGCAGCGCTCCCCCTTCCTTCGACGCCGCCGCGGCCCCAGCCAGCGCGTCGGCAAACGCGTACCCGTTCGCGATGTAGACCGGCATCCTCGAGCTGTTAGCCAGCTTCGCCCGCGAGATGTTGACGGCAACCTCATACCGGTTCGCCCCGCCGTACCGCGTCACGGGCACTGCACCGGTCACCGTGAGGCGTCCCGCGACGCTGGCTGAACCTCCACTGGAGTCGACCACGGCGCGAAGACGCAGTCCATCGTCGCCCACCTTCAGGGTGCGTTGGTAGATGCTGCGGTAGGTCCCGTCGAGCTTGGCCGACTGGACGGTGCTCCATGTCGCGCCGTCGCGCGAGACCTGCCAGGTGACGGTCCCGTCAGGATCGCCGTACACGCTCGCCACGAACTTCTGCGTCGAGCCGGCCTTGCCACCGCGGTCAAGCTTCCCGAAGATCGACGGCGTGAGCGTCGCGTTGGAGCGCTGGGTCACGTCGAAACGGTCTAGGTCGTACTTGTGGATGATCCCGATGACCTGGTTGGCGTAGGAGGGATCGGTTGCGTAGCCGGCCCTGTGAATCTCGTACAAGAATCGCTCCGGATTGGACTGGTACGTGAAAGCCGCCTTGTAGCGGCTGGTATTGCGTAGGAAGTAGCCGTGGTCGAGGAACGAGTTCTCGGGACTGGAGTAGCTGCGGAACTTGGCGACCTCGACGTGAGCGGCCCCCGACGCGTCGTACTCCTTGGTTTCGATTTCGAAGCAGCCACTCTGATACTTGCTAGCCTTGGCGTGGCATTTGATGCCAAAGAAGCTGTTGGCCTCCCGGGTAAGGCGCGACGCCCCCCAG
Source organism: uncultured Propionibacteriaceae bacterium (assembly GCA_945875065.1). Classification (GTDB taxonomy): domain Bacteria; phylum Actinomycetota; class Actinomycetes; order Propionibacteriales; family Propionibacteriaceae; genus Arachnia. The sequence continues at coordinate 1,144 of CAMCJC010000365.1, forward strand.
CCAGACTCCAGGATGGCTTGCCCGATCGCGACGGACGCTGGGACACCGAACTCGCGCTCCCCGCGTTGCGCCATCGGGGCGACCCAAGCGATAAAGTCAGCGGGCTTCATCTTGTCGGCGGCCTGAACCGGCCAAGCTGTGATCGAAAATACGAGCACGACTGCCGCGAAGAGGCCGGCGAAACGACGCGTTCGTGATCTGGATTCCCCCATGGACAAAATGGAAGCAGCACAGCGACCTAAAAGTCACGCCACACCTAAAGGTCGACTTGAGGCTAGATGCTGGTTCCCCGGAAGACGTGCAACGTGATCTGCGACTGCACCCCGAACCGCAACGTTGGCGACGAGGCGCCGACTCCCGAGTCGATGTACATCTTGCCGCCGCCGATCTCGTAGAAGCCGCGAGAGTACTCGGGGAAGAAACCCTGGCCGGGGCCGACGAGGGCACCGATGAATGGCAGCGCGACCTGTCCGCCGTGGGTGTGCCCGACGATGGCGTAGTCGTAGGCGGCGTCTTCAAGGTCACGCCGAATCTCGGGTGCGTGGGCCAGTACGAAGCGGAACCCCTCCGGCGCGCCGAAGATGGCCTTTTGAAAACGAGACCGGCGCGTGGCCGGGTCGTCAACACCGATCAGGATCATCGTCCCCCACGCGCCTTCGACGAGGCGATACTCGTTGCGTACGACGTCGACCCCGTAGTAGGCATAGCGTTCCAGCAGGGTGGGTAAGTCGGTGGACCAATGGTCATGGTTGCCGAGCACGGCGTACATCGGGACCCCGATTTCGGAGATGCCAGACAGCAGCCATTCCATCGGCTCTAGCGTGGTGTTGCGCCGGTTGATGAGATCGCCGGAGAACATGATGATGTCCGGATCGGTGCCCCGCGCTTTTCGGATGATGTCGTCCACCTGGCCTCGATTATCGAGCATGTGGAAGTCACTGATCTGCAGGATCCGCAACTCCCCCGTCAGCTTCGAGGTGGTGGTGGTCTCGACGACCAAGCGGGTGGTGTTTACCTCCCGAAACACCTCGAGAGTGACGAGGACGGCTGCGACCACGACCGCCAGCAGCGCGACGATCAGGCGCCGAGGCAATCAGCCACGCTCCGCGCGGTTGAGGGCCGACAGGATAGCCTTCATGGACGCGCTGGTGATCGAGGAATCAACCCCGACGCCCCAAAACACCGCCGCCTCATCGCCATCACCGATCTCGCATTCGACGTACGCCGCCGCTTGAGCGTCACCACCGGATTCAAGGGCGTGCTCGGAGTAATCCAGGACCCGGATACGAGCACCGGCCTCCGCGAGAGCATCAACAAACGCAGAGACGGGACCGTTACCCTCGCCGTCAATCCTCAGGTCCCGCCCAGAGGGGTTGTTGACGGTGGCAGTGACGTGGAAGGTGCCGTTGGCGGACGACGAGCCGGCGTTCGTCAGGCTCCACACGCCGTCGGCCAAGTACTCGTCGCGGAAGATGTCGACGATCTGCTGCGGTGAAACCTCGCCGCCGGATGCGTCGGTGTGGGCTTGAACCACGCGGCTGAACTCCATCTGCAGGCGGCGCGGCAGTTCCATGCGTGCCTCGGTCTTCATCAGGTACGCGATACCGCCCTTGCCGGACTGCGAGTTGACTCGGATCACGGCCTCATAGTTACGCCCGACGTCGTGCGGGTCGATAGGCAGGTACGGGGCTTCCCACTCGATCTCGGCGACGGCCTTGCCCTGCGCGGCGGCCTCCGCCTCGAGGGCCTCGAGCCCCTTCTTGATGGCATCCTGGTGGGATCCGGAGAAAGCTGTGTAGACGAGGTCGCCGGCGTACGGGTGGCGGGGATGTACGGGCAGGCCGGTGCAGTACTCGACGGTGCGGCGCACGTGATCAATGTCGGGAATGTTG
>CAMCJC010000366.1 GCA_945875065.1 uncultured Propionibacteriaceae bacterium
GGGCGAGGATGAATACGACGTCGCAGGCGCCACCACCGGCGTCGTCGAGCGTGACGCGATTCTCGGGCCCGACCGAATCCAGGCCGGCGATACCGTCGTGGCGTTGGCGTCGTCGGGCCTGCACGCCAACGGGTACTCGCTCGTCCGCCACGTGCTGCTGAACCAGGCCGGCTGGGCGCTTGATCGTCACGTCGACGAGCTCGGCCGCACCCTCGGCGAGGAACTGCTGACCCCGACGAAGGTATACGCTCTCGACGTTCTCGCCCTCATCCGCGACGTCGAATGCCATGCGTTCAGCCACATCACCGGCGGCGGCCTGGCCAATAACCTCGCCCGCGTCATCCCGGATGGGCTGCGCGCCGTGCTGCGCCGCGACACGTGGACGCCGCCCGCGATTTTCCAGCTCGTCCAGAGCGTCGGGAACATCTCGCAGCCGGATATCGAAGCCACCTTGAACATGGGGGTTGGGATGGTCGCCGTCATGCCCCCGACAAGTGTCGATGCCGCGATCACCCTGCTCAAGGGGCGCGGCATCGACGCGTGGGTGCTGGGCGGCATCGAAGGTAGCGACGGCCCGGGCTCCGTATTCCTTACTTAAGTAAGGCCGAACGAGCCCTACTTTCGGCGTGTCACGGCCTATGCTTATGGCGGGCGGGGGCCCGTGCGGGAGCTGGGGAGTCGTGAAGGAGGATCGGTGAATCGGGTAACGGGGTACGTTCTGGGCATCATGACTGCCGTGATCGCGGTCAGCGGAGTTATCTTCGCCAGCATCGCCGCGGGACGGCAACCCGGAATGGATAACGCCCGCGATATCTATGTGCCCTCGTCGAATCAGCCCACCAGCACCATTCGGCCGAACCCGGTCCCGTCGGTCGTTAACCCGTCGAGTACCGTTACCGCCGCCCAGCCCGAGCCTGTCGCGCAACCCACCCCGGAGGCCAAGGCCACTGGGACAGAGAAGGTCAATAAGACGACGCCTACGCCGAAGACGACGAAACCGACGTCGCAGCCCACGAAGGCACCCACGACCACGGCCCCCAAACCCACGCAGGCCCCCAAGCCGACGCCGACCAAGACCACACGGCCCGTACCAGGCAACGGATACCCGACGTTCCCCGACTGGTACTACGACCCCGACTGGCCCGGCGGCGGTGACGATGATGACGACGACGATGATGACGATGACGACGACGATGATGATGACGACGACCGCCGCGGCGGTTACCGCCACCGTCGGCGTCACTGAAGTGTTAGCGGGCGGCCAACACTGCGTCGAGTAGCTCTGGTGCGTGCGCACTCTGCGCCCCGAATCGGGCGTTGATCTCCAAGACCACCGGGTCTCCATCAGCTCTGCGGCGCACGTCTAGGTCGCAGGGGCCGTGGATCCCGACGACGTCGCATGCCGCTACGGCGAGTTCCGCGATGTCCGGGGCGTCGACCCGACGAACGGCATCGGCGTTGCCTACGCGTCCCTCCCGCAGGGCGGTCTTCTCGAGGACGACGGCGACGTCACCGATGCCGCGCACCACCTGAACGCAGTACTCGGCTCCTGGCACGAACTCGCTGACGATCAGCCCGGGGGTCCGCGGTAGATCGCCGGATTCGTGGACGATGATGCCGCGCCCGCCGCGTGAGATACGAGGCTTCGACAACGCCGGCGACCCGAGAGCCGCGTCCGCAGGGGCCTCCTCGGCCGGGTACGTGACGGGCCCCGCGATACCGGCGGCCGCGAGGCGCTGATGGGTCAACCACTTGTCCGCCGCGACCTCCACCGCCCCGATCGGCGAGATCAGCGCCTGCGGGATCCCGGCTGCGGCGACGATCGGGAGTTCCTCCTGCACCGTCGGGATCAGCAAGTCGACATCGAAGTCCGCGATGAATCCGCGGAGCTGCGGCAGATAACCAGGGTGGTTCGCAGGCAGCGCGCCGATGATTTCGCAGTCGGGTCTCGGCGCGGGCGCCAGGTCGCAGCCGACCGCCGCGACCCCCCGCGCCGCGAGCTGGTCGAGGAGCGACCGGCCGGCCGGCCCGCACGCGCCGGTGACAAGGATTCGGGTCATAGGATCCCCCTGAAGAGCGGAAGTCGGATTACCTCGAAGCCCTCGGCTTGTTCGAGGCGGGCCTGGCGACCCCTGAACGTCGCGGCCCCTTGGAGGACCGCGTCGGCCATGTATGGCTTATCGGACTGGTTGGCGTGCAGCGCCACGGCCATCTGCTTGGCATCTAGATACCCGCCAACATCCGTGAAGACGGTCGGCGAGAACTCGCTCGTGGCCGACGGCGATTCGAAACACAGGATCGCCGGGTGGTTGCGGCCGGCGCGGCACGTCGCCCAGTGCACCGCCACGTGATCCTGGTGCTGGTCGTGGCGGGAATGGGTGAGGATCAGGTGCGGGTCGTGGCGTTGTATCGCAGTCTCAATGATCCGGATCATCTCCGAGCTGTGGTCCTCGAGGTGGGTATCGGGCAAGTCGTGGACCTCGACCGACGTCAGCCCGAGGTAGGTAGCGCCGCGCCTCGCCTCGTCGGGGCGCACCGCCGCGTCGCCACCGACCGCGCCATGGGTCATCACCAACGCGTGGACCTGGTGCCCCTCATCGACCAGACGTGCCAGCGTCGCCGAGCAGGCGAGCTCCAGATCGTCGGGATGGGCCCCGATCGCCAGGACCGTGCGGGGCCGCTCGGCATCGTCTCGACGATGCCGGGAAGCCCAGGCCATGATCGCGATGCATGCGACGGCTGCAGCTGAAATGGAAAACACCAACTGATGCACGGTGCCCTCGGGGGTCGCGATGCAAGCTAGGTTCGTCGGAACCAGAATCGCTGCGGAGGAGATCGTGAACCGATACAGCAGCCCGAAGTGCCCGAGCTGGCGACTCATCGAGACGCGGCCCAGAGTGAACACGAGCACTGCGAACAAGTGCAGTGAACTGACTAAAACGTGAGCCCAGGCTTCAGTCATGCCCGGCTCCTTCCTTGCGTAGCTTGCGGGACCATGCCGGGCGGTGGCTCGATGCCAACCTCAAAGTCGAC
>CAMCJC010000367.1 GCA_945875065.1 uncultured Propionibacteriaceae bacterium
CTCGACCACGATCAACCCTGAGCTGTTGTCGCCGAATACCGGTTTGAGGATGAGCGGGAACTCGAGATGGGAGCCGAGGGCTTCCGCAGGGCTTCCCACTACGGTAGGGGGTATGGGTATTGACTCGTGTGTGAAGGTGCGCGTCATGAGCCTTTTGTCTCTGACGCCCTCTATTGCGGAGGCGGAATCGACGACTGGAACGCCGGCAAAACGCGTGGTTTCCAGCGCGCCAAGTATGGCGGGATGGCGTCCCCTCGCGACCGCGACGTCGGCCTGTTCCAAGGCCTCTCGCCACGCCTCGCTTTCGAGTTCGGTCTCGTCGAATACATACACCTGTGCACCGAAATGGCGCAGGGCGGATACCATACCTCCTGGCTGTGCCTGGTTGCGGTATCGCCGATCCACGAGTGCGAGGATGCTTGGCGCCGTCATGGCAGCCAAGCCACATGTATCCGTAGTTCAAGCTCCACCGGCAGGGATACCCCCCGCTCGCGTGTCTGCTCCCCAGCCATCACGCCTCCTGCAGGTTTTTTGAGAACACTGATGAATGCCGTCCTAGTCACGCTTGGCGATTGGACTGATGCCCCTGATGTGGCCTTCCTCAGGCTGATTTGGGCTTGCCCAGTCTCGGCGGCGAACGCTCTCCGAGAACGGCAATAGATCAGTGCTTCCTTGTGCAAAGGAGACTCTACTCGAGGCCTGGTTCACCCAAGCCGGAATAGTTTCACCAGTTTTGAATGCGACGCTTCAGGCCACCGGCACGCTGGACATGTGTTCATCCAGGCGCGCCACTATTCGGGCGGGGCTGGCGCCCGCGTCCAAGAGGCTCCATAGGCCGCTGACCAGGCTGGCAGCATCCTCGTCCCCGGCGAACACGGCGGTGCGTAGGTGCTCTTCGACGCGGTCTCGGGTCCACCCGTCCTCCTGCGCCAGCCGCCAGGCCCCCAAAGCGACGGCGAGCGACATGTATAAGGGCTTGATCCCACCGTTCAGACATACGCGGTAGCCGCCGAGGATGCGGTCTGCGGGCTGCATCTTGCGCCACGGGTCGCGCCCGACCCGGGCGCACGTGTCGGCCAAGGCGCGGTTGCCGAAGCGGGCGAGCAGATCGTCGACGTGCAGCAGCATCGTGCTGAAGGGGGTTCCGTAGGCGGCCGATAGCCCCGCGGCTGCCTCTAGCATGGCGCCGCGCACCAGGTACCGTACCGAGATGTCGCCGATGGCCTCCCAAATGAAGCTGTGGCCCCACAGGTCGCCCAGGTAGGCGGTCATGCAGTGGCCCATGTTGAACACATAGAGCTTGCGGTCGGCATAGATGGAGAAGTCGTCCCAGACGGGTACGAAACCAGCGACCTCGGGTTGCCTACCCCGCAGAGCTGTCGCATCGTAGGGCAGGAGGTCGTAGGCCTCCACCTTGACTTGCGTCGGATACAGCGGGTCGGGAGTGGGTAGCGGCACTATCCTGCCCACGGAGGTTGCTGCCAGGCCTACCGGTGTGGAATCGCCAAGAGCCTGCATGTGGCTGCGCATCACATCGGCGACATCGTGGAGGTTCTCGCACAGGAAGAGGTCTAGGCTCTCGCGGCCCGCGCCCAGACGCTGGGGGAGTGCACGCATGACCGCCTCGGCCACTCGGGGCAGATTCTCTGCCCCAACCGCGGTGACCGCGAGGTCGGCGCGTAGGAGTGCCTCGTTGACGGCGGGATGGTCATCGAACAGTACGGCGTCGATGCCCTGACATAGGTTGATTCGTTCGCCGTCGGTCTCCGCGATGAGTTGGCGGTAGTGGCCGTCATGTTTCAGTCTGTCCACGAGAGCCGGCACCACGTCGACGAAGGTCACTCGCCAGCCTGAGAGGCTGAGTGAGGCGCCGACGAAACCGCGACCAATGCTGCCCGCGCCGAAGACCACCGCCCGCCTCATGCCGGCGTTCCTGTAGTCGGCTGGCACGCGTATATGACGAGGGTGAGTTGCATGGTGGCATTTTGCATCCGAGGGGGATCAATCCACCCAGAGGAGACGGCGAACTGGTGCCGCGCAACTCGTCGAGTTGCTCCGGGGCGAGTCCTAATGTAAGGCCGTGCAAGTGATCATCCTCTGTTCCGGGCTGCCCGGGAAACCCAGTTTCATCGTGGACGATCTGGCTGCCGCTTTGCGGCAGGAGGGGGTGCAGACGACCCTGCTGTATCCCTCTCAGGTGGAATCCGGTGATCCGCTGCCTTCGGCCGACGTCGTCGTCCTGAAGGACAAGACTCCGGCCGGATTGGCATTGGGAAAGCGCTTCCATGCCAAAGGTGTGCCAACCATCACCCGTTATCCGGCCACGGAATTGTGCCGGGACAAGATGGCCACCAACCAGTTCTTGGAGGACGCGGGGCTTCCTGTTCCAGCATCGTATCCGGTGGGTGAGGAAAGCGAATTGGCTCCGCTGTTGGAGGACGGTCCCGTGGTCCTCAAGCCTATTCGTGGTTCGCAAGGCCGTGGCGTCACGGTGGTGGAAAGCCTGGACGAGGTGCCTCCGATCGCTGGCGAGGAGATGTTCGCGCAGCGCTATTACAAGCCGGACGGCCCTGACCTCAAGGTCTATCGCATCGCCGAGGAGTTCTTTTGCGTCGAACGACAGTGGCCACCGCTGACCTTGGAGGACAAGCTCGGTAAGCTAGTCAAGCTCGACGATGACGTGTTGAATATCGCCCGGGCCTGTGGTGATGCCATGGGGTGCGACGTGTATGGCGTCGATGTCATCAGACATGGCGGGATCCCTTGGGTCGTTGACATGTCCAGCTTCCCGGGCTTCAAGGGAGTCCCCGAGGCAGGGGAGAGACTGGCCCGCGTCGTCATGCAGACCGTCTGAGGCGCTGGCCCTTGGGTAGTGGTCTGGTCACTGGCAGGGACACGACGGTCGCGGGCGATCCTCGACCCGCGCAATGTCGCCGTGATCGTCGGGCTCTGTGGCCCGGACGACGAGGCGATGGACGCGCCGGGCAGTCACTGAGTCGCGCTCAGCGGGCAGGGCTAACGGGAGCCTGGAG
>CAMCJC010000368.1 GCA_945875065.1 uncultured Propionibacteriaceae bacterium
GACGAAAGTCGCGAGGGCGCGAGCATCGTCGAGGTTGTCCGAGCCCTGGATGCCCTTCAGCTCGCGGATCGCGGCACGGGTGAACTCGGCGCGGAGGTCGTTGGCTCGCGCCAACAGGGTATCGGGCAGCAGGACGGCACCGGGTAGATGTGTTTGGGCGACCTCGGCAAGCGCGATCGCGGTGGCGACGGCGTCCACGAAGGCGGCCTGGGAGGCAAGAGGAGCGAGCAGATCGAGGGCGCGGCTGGTGGGGGCGGGGAGGGCGGCGTCGGCGGCCTCAATGAGGAGCGTGCGGGCGGCCGGCACGTCGGGGACGTCTCGGGTAAGCAGAGCAGTGGTCGCGACCTGCTCGGGGGTCAGGCCCATTACGGCGGCGAACTCGATGGAGGCGTCGGTGGCGGCGGTCCAGGCCAGGCGCCAACGGGTAGCGACGGTATCGGCGCCACGGCTGGTTTTGGCTTCCTCGGGGACGGCTAGGGCGATACCGCCGGTCAGCAGACGGGTGAACAGGACGTGGCGCGTCAGGTCCAGAGAACCGCGCAGCGGCGCGAGGCTGAGCTCGCTTTTGTCGAGGTCGATCCGGGCGGCGGCAAGTTCGGCCTGGATGGCTCCGCGCAGGGGCGAGGCCGGGGTGCCGGGCGCGGTTCGACCTCGCACCTGCCCGATCAGCACGTCTGAGAGGGCCTCGGCGACGATCCGGCCGCGGCCTAGGACCTCGCCTTGGGCCAAGACGGTGGTGGTGGCCTCGATCAGCTCGCGCCGCGACGGCGCGGGCAGTCCGCGCAGTGATGCGAGGTCGAGGGCGACGCGCAGGGTCTCGGCGGCTTCGCCAGGCCCGGCCGGGTGACCCTTGGCACGCAGCGCGCGAGTGACCTCGGTGATGTGGGCGGTTGCGAGCCGGACCAGGCTTGCGGCTTCAAGCCGCGAGTCGAAGACCGCCTGCTGCCAGCCGGGGTCGCGGATGCCGGCCGGATAGCCCGAGCGGGAGTCGAGCTGGGCGAACGTGTATGGCACGACGCAGCCCAGCACCTCGGCGGTCTCGTCGGTGGCAGCCGGTTCCGCAGGCAAAAGGAGCGCGGCGGCGTGGAACGAGCCCACGACCGCCGCGACCCGCCGGCCCCGCAGGGCGGCGAGACGCTCGCGCATCCGGTTCTCGCGGGCGCGGGTGTGGGCGTCGACGCCCGAGGCGACGCGTCCCGCCCAGCCGTGCGCCAGAGCCGCGACCCGCAGCTGCTCGGGTGTGGATGACGGCGCGGGGGCCTCGACGAGCCGATCCCAGGTCTCGCTGAAGTCCCACTCCTTGGCGCGGGCGCGGCGCGCCAACACTTGGTGCCAGGTGGGATCGCCTTCGAGGTTGTCGTCAAAGTCTTCCTGGTCATCGTCCTGCTTCCCGATCGGAAGGTCGATGCACTCGACTGGCACGTCGTGCTCACACGCCCATCTCAGGGCGGCCAACTCGGGAGAGAAGTCGGCGAACGGATAGAACGTGAACTCGCCATCTTGGCTGAACGTCATCGCGAGCGGTGCCCTGGCCTCCGGGTGAGCGAGCCAAGGGATCCAGCCTGCGGCTTCGGGCGGCAGTTCGATCGCGAGGACGTCGGGCCGGTGCTCTTCGAGGAGGATCGGGACGGCGACGGCCAGGGCGGGGGAGTGATGTCGGATGCCGATCAGCAGTGGGTCGCGGCAGGATGCCAACTCCCGGATCGCCGCGCCCGGGTCACTGGAGCACACCGCGCTGGTCCCACAGCTGTGCCCACGTGTGGTTGCCCTCGGCGGCACGACGTTTGACGACCGAGTCCCAGTAGGCCAAGAGACGGGCGCCGTCGTCGGGATCGTCCTTGCGGACCGCGCCCAGCAGCTGACCGGGGATGAGGCGGATGCCGTCGCGGGCGTGGGGGAAGAACGCACCCGCAAGCGCGATCGACCCCGAGATCGCGACGGCCTCGGCCGTCGACAGGACCGTGGACGGCTTCTCGACCGACCAGCCCTCCCGGCTCAGTCCTAAGCGAAGATCCCGGAACGCGGTGACGAGGGTCTCGACCACGACTTGGTCGACGGTCTCGGGAGCTCCCGCCGCTATCAAGGCCTGGCGGGTGCGCTCGGCCACCAGGGCGATCTCGGCGTCGGCGTCGTCGATGGGTTCGACGGCCTCGAAGTTGAACCGCCGCTTCAGGGCCGCGGACATCTCGGTGACGCCCCGGTCGCGCAAGTTGGCGGTGGCGATGACGCAGAACCCGGGGGCGGCGTGGACGGCGTACTCGCCGAGCTCGGGAACTACGAGGCGCCGCTCGGATAGCACGGAGACCAGTCCGTCTTGGACCTCGGGCAAGCACCGGGTGATCTCCTCGATGCGGGCGACGCGGCCCGTGCGCATCGCCGCCAGCACCGGCGAGTCCACTAGCGCGGCCTCACTGGGCCCCTGGGCGAGCAGTTGGGCGTAGTTCCAGCCGTAGCGCAGCTGATCCTCGGTGGTGCCGGCCGAGCCCTGCACGGTCAGGCCGGAGGTGCCGCAGATCGCAACGGAGAGCAGTTCGGACAGCATCGATTTGGCGGTGCCGGGCTCGCCTACTAGAAGAAGCGCCCGCTCACCGGCGAGTGTGATGACGCACCGCTCGATCAGGGAGACGTCACCGACGAACTTCCGGGTGATCTTCAGCCGGTCGTTGCCGACTATGAAGGAGACGACGGCGGCGGGCGTCATCTTCCACCCGGGCGGCCTAGCGCCCGGTTCCTCGGCCAGGCGTGCCAGTTCGTCGGCCCACCGGGTCTCTGGTGGCGGAACCTGCTGTTTCGTGGTCATCGGCGACGGTACCTTTCGGTACGGAGTTCGGTGTATCCGGGAATGTCACCGTCACGGTACCGCTGCCAGGCGTCGGCGAACAGCCGGGTTAGCGGCACTTGGGGGACGACGACTCCCAGCCGGGGCTTTACCTTTGGCTCGTCGTACAGGTCGAAGAACGGAGCTTTCCAGACCTCGAGCGGCAGGTGCGGCGCGCTCGCCTCCAGCCACCCTCCCGGCAGGAATAG
>CAMCJC010000369.1 GCA_945875065.1 uncultured Propionibacteriaceae bacterium
CAACTGCTGGACCACGGCGTTCCCCGCGTCGGGTTGTGGGGACGCGGCGTCGACTCGCAGCGTTTCCACCCGGACAAGCGGTCCCGGGCGGTGCGTCGTCGCCTAGCGCCCGGCGGCGAGATCCTGATCGGCTTCATGGGCCGCCTGGCGGCGGAGAAACAAGTTGGCGACCTCGCTGCCGTGGCCGGTCTCCCCGGCACACGCCTAGTCGTGATCGGCGATGGTCCCGAACGGGCATCGCTGGAGCGCCAGCTGCCCGGAGCGGCGTTCCTTGGGCAACTGGGCGGCGAGGAACTCGCGCGCGCCATGGCCTCCCTAGACCTATTCGTCCACACCGGCGAGTTGGAGACGTTCTGCCAGGCGATCCAGGAGGCCAAGGCCTCTGGGCTGCCGGTCATCGCGCCGCGCAAGGGCGGTCCCATCGATCTGATCGACCCGTCCCGCACCGGCTGGCTATACGAGCCGGGCGATTTGAGGATGCTCCGCGAGCTGACCGTGGATCTGGTCGGTGACGATGCGAAGCGCGCCGCTTTCTCGGCCGCTGCCCGCGCCTCGATCCTCGACCGGACGTGGCGACAGGTGTGCGACGAGCTCCTCGGCCACTACGACGAGGCCATCCGCCTATCGGTGCGCCGCAAGTCGTTGGCCGGTAGCTAGGGCCTGCTTCGAAACTCATACCCTGCCCGCGACGGCCTGGATCGAGCGACCCACCCCCATCAGCTTTACCAGTACACACCCAATAACACCGGGGCAGCTGTTGTTGAGGCGATGCCATCCCCAGCCCATCCTCGCCGAGAACAGCACTTTCAAAACAGGCCCTAGCCGCGCCACCGGTCGACGAGCTCCGCGACGACGGCGGGGAATCTCGCAGCCTGCACATCCGGCGTCCACGGCCCCGGGAACCTTGTCGCGGTCAGCGCTTGGAGGCTCGCCGCGCACAGAGCCGCTTGTTGCGCCGCCAGGCCTGCGGCGAGCAGGCTCCCGCAGGCCCCCGCCAGAACGTCGCCGGAGCCCGCCAGAGCGGTCCATGCCGGGCCGGCGATCGCCTGCCGCACCTTGCCCTTGGGGTTCGCGACGGGCTGGAACGAGCCCTTCAGCAGCACGGTCGCGCCGAACCGCACGGCTGCTCGTCGGGCGGCGACGCGAGGGTTCGCCTCGACCCGAGCCCGCGACATCTTCAGCAGCCGTGCGAGTTCCCCGGCGTGCGGGGTGAGGACGCTGCCGGGCGGCAGCTCAGCCGGCAGGAGTTGTAGGGCCTCGGCGTCGAGGACGAGGGGGACGCCGCGCTCGATGGCGGCGTCGAGGCGCTCGCGGGCGTATTCGAGGGTTCCCCAGCCGCTGCCGAGAACCATCGCCTGGACCTGCCCATCCGCCACGACGACGCTCGGGAATCGGGTGATCACGAGGTCGCGGGGCGCGTCTCCCAGATACCGCACCATCCCAACCCCGGTTCCGAGGGCACCGGCGATTGACAGCAGAGCCGCCCCTGGATAACGCTCGGAACCGACGTCTAGGCCGACGACGCCGCGCGTGTACTTGTGGCTGCCCGCATCCGGCACCGGCCAGGACTCCGCGACCTCGCAAGGGGTGATCACTGTTCGGCCACCACCAGGGCGGTCGCGAACCCGCCGTCATGGGAGATGCTGAGGTGCACGCGCCCGATCCCAAGCTCGGCGGCTCGGGCGGCAACGGTACCGGTCAGGCGAAAGACGGGGGCGCCGAAATCGTCGCGCACGACCTCCGCGTCTAGCCAGCTGAGCCCGCCCGGGCTACCGAGAGCCTTGGCCAGGGCCTCTTTGGCGGCGAACCGCCCGGCCTGCGACTCGACGGATAGCTGGCGTTCGGCGTCGGTGAGGATGCGCTCGACTGCGCCGGGACGCCGCCCCAACATCGCGGCGAAGCGCTCGACGGAGCAAAGATCGGTGCCGATCCCGACGATCATGGGCCAACCTTACGCAAAGCATGCCGCGCCCCGGGCTGAGTGCTCGGGACGCGGCGGGGTTTAGGTCACTCGACGGTTACGGACTTGGCCAAGTTGCGGGGCTGGTCGACGTCGTAGCCGCGCTGGGTGGCGACCTCGCAGGCGAACAGCTGCAGCGGCAGGATCGCGCAAAGCGGCTGGATCAGCGTCGAGACGCGCGGCAGCGGAATGAACGTGTCGGCGTGCTCGCGCGCCTGCGCGTCGTCGGATTCGGCCAGGACGATCGTGTGGGCACCACGGGCGCGGACCTCGGCGATGTTGGAGATGACCTTGTCGCGCAGGAGGTCGCGGCTGTGGGGAGGGACGACGACGAACATCGGAAGGTCTTTCGAGACCAGCGCGATCGGGCCGTGCTTCAACTCGCCGGCGGCAAAGCCCTCGGCGTGGATGTAGGCCAACTCCTTCAGCTTCAGGGCCCCTTCGAGGGCGACCGGGTAGCCGACATGACGGCCGAGGAACAGGATCGACGGCTCGTCGCGCAGTTTCGCGGCCAGGTCTAGGACCTGCTGCTGGCCGTCCAGGATCTTCTGCATCTCCTCCGGCATGCGCTGCAGCTCGTCGAGGACCATGCGGATCTCATCGGCGTACTTCATGCCGCGCACCTGGGCGAGGAACAAGCCGAGGAGGTAGCAGGCGATCAGCTGGGTGGTGAAGCCCTTGGTGGAGGCGACGCCGATCTCCGGGCCGGCGTGGGTGTAGATGACGGCGTCGGACTCGCGCGGGATCGTCGCGCCATTGGTGTTGCAGATCGCGATGACCTTGGCGTGCTGCTCGCGGGCGTGGCGGATCGCCATCAAGGTGTCAGCGGTCTCACCGGATTGCGAGATGGTGACGACGAGGGTGGCGGGGTCGATGATCGGGTCGCGGTAGCGGAACTCGCTGGCCAGCTCCACCTCGCAGGGGATGCGGGTCCAGTGCTCGATGGCGTACTTGGCGACCAGGCCCGCGTAGAAGGCGGTGCCGCACGCGACGATGACGATCTTGTTAACGCGTCGTAGTTCCTCCGGGGAGATGCGGATCTCGTCCAGGACGATCTCGCCG
>CAMCJC010000370.1 GCA_945875065.1 uncultured Propionibacteriaceae bacterium
TCAAGACCTCGATCTCAGCGGCGAAGTCGTCGACTGAATCGTAGTTCTTATAGACGGAGGCGAACCTAAGGTACGCCACCTCGTCCAGCTCCTCGAGGGGGCCGAGAATGGCCACCCCGACGTCCTCGGAACGGATTTCCGCCTGGCCGCTGGAGCGGAGGGCCTCTTCGACCCGCTGCCCCAGCTCGGCCAGCTGCACCTGCGTCACGGGCCGACCTTGGCAGGCCTTCCCCACACCACACACGACTTTCTCGCGACTGAACGGTTCGATCACCCCTGAGCGCTTCACCACGGCAAGCTGGATCTGCTCGATCGTGGTGAACTTCCTCGCGCACTCGGGGCAAACGCGGCGCCTGCGAATCGTCAGTCCGTCGTCTGCGGCCCGCGAGTCGGACACCTTGGTGTCCTCGTGGCGGCAGAACGGACAGTGCACTACGGTTCCCTCCCCAACGGCCCCGAAACACTCCGAGACCGGTTGCTGGACGGCTACACCCCATGAGCCCCCTGCGCAACAAATCTACAACCTGTTGATCAAAGTTGGGGCGTAGCTACTAGATGTAGGGAACTGTAGGGCCGAGGCAACGACATATCAACCGCGAATGGGTGTGTCGCCGAAGATCTGGTCATTCGTCCGACACGTGCAACCAGGCCGGATCGCCGGCCACGGGGTCGAGATGCGGGTCGGGCTGTGTCATCGCCCACAACTTGGGCGCCGCGATCGCCACCCCCAGCAGGACCAGCAACGCGAACACCCCCGCCTTGGCTCGGTCCGCAAGGCGGGGGCGCCGCTCCACGTCGCAAGCAGCAGGTCGCGGGCGAACGAGCGCCGCGGCGACCCCCCGGCCGGGAGCGATCCCCGACTTGATGCTCGGAGATGTCGCAGCAGGGCGAACGCGGGACGCGGACCGGAAGGTGACTGCACTCATTTTCTTCCTCCTTCACCGATGGCCGCCATCCGCGACTCATCGAACGAATATTCGATACCCTACACCTCGCCACCCCAGAGGTCAAACACTCGTTCGATTCCCCGAGATGGTGGGTTCACGACCCGAGTCAACAACACGGGTCCGACAATTCGCATGGTCGAACGGATGTTCGGTTTCAGGTATGCTGGATTCATGCCTGATGAGTCGATGGTCCAGGAGGCCAAGATCACCCAGCTGCGTCCCCGCAAAGCAGGCCGCCCCAGCAAAGCCCAGGCCGCCGAGGAGGTGGCCCTGATCGCCGACATCACCGATGGCCCAGCGGGCAACGACGGGCTGACGCCGCGCCAGCGGCTGCTGCTGAAGTTGATTCGCGACGCCGTCGAGGCCAATGGCTATCCGCCGAGCATGCGGGAGCTGACTCACCGCTCGGGGCTGTCCTCCACGTCTTCGGTGGCCTACCAGCTGAGGAGCCTGGAGAAAGCGGGATACTTGAGACGTGATCCGCACCGCCCACGCGCGATGGTGGTTACGTTGCCAGAGACTGTGGCGCCGGAGGCTCCGGGTGATGCCCTCGATTCTTCGCAGGCATTCGACAACGTCCCCACCACGGTCAACGTACCGCTCGTGGGCCGGATCGCCGCCGGCGGCCCGATCCTGGCGGAACAACAAGTCGAAGACATGCTTGCGCTGCCGAAGCAGCTGGTGGGCGAGGGGAACCTGTTCCTGTTGACGGTTCAGGGGGACTCGATGGTCGACGCCGCGATCTGCGACGGCGATTTGGTGGTGGTCCGTGAGCAGCACAATGCCACCAACGGCGACATCGTCGCGGCGCTCCTCGACGGCGAGGCCACCGTCAAGACCTTCAGCCGCCAGAACAGCCGAGTTTGGCTCCTGCCGCGTAACAGTGCCTACGCCCCGATCGACGGCAACCAGGCCACGATCATGGGCAAGGTCGTGGCGGTCTTGCGGCGCCTGTAGGCCTAACCGGTGATCCGGCGGTGGATGGTCTCCAGGTCGTCGGTGATTTCCCCGCGCATGTGGGCGATTCCGGGGTTGTCCGCGTAGCGCGGGATGACGTGCACGTGCAGGTGGAAGACCTCCTGCCCGGAGTCGGCGCCGACGTTGCTGAGGAGGTTGAAGCCGCTGGCGCCCAGCTTGTCTTGCAACAGTGTTCCCACCTGCCGCAGTGCAGGCGCGATCTCGGTGAGCGCCGTCGGATCGGACAGGGCGTCGGCGACATGGCGGCGCGGGATCACCAGGGTGTGTCCGCACTGCCACGGGTTGATGTCCAGGAAGGCGACGGCGGTCTCGTCCTCGAAGACCCGCTTCGACGGGATTTCGCTTTCGATGATCCGGCAGAACAGACAATCCACGGCAGTCACGCTCCTCGCACCTCGAAGCCGGCGGCCGCCAGCTCCCGTTTTACCTCCAAGATACCGAGCCTCCCGTAGTGGAAGACGCTGGCCGCGAGCACCGCGTCGGCGCCCGCGCGGGCAGCGTCCACGAAGTGAGCGGCAGTGCCGGCCCCTCCGGACGCGATGATGGGCACGTCGACCACCTGCCGAACCGCCTGGATCATTTCGATGTCGAAGCCAGCGGTGGTGCCATCGGCGTCCATCGAATTGAGCAGCACCTCGCCCACGCCGCGCTCGGCCGCCTCACGAACCCACTCGATGGCATCGCGTTCGGCGGAACGCCGGCCGCCGTGCGTGGTCACCTCGAACCCTGAGGGCGCCCAGTCCGCGCGGCGGGCATCGAGCGAAAGCACGAGCACCTGGTTGCCGAAGCGTGCGGAGATCTCGTCCACGACCTCCGGGCGGGCGAGAGCACCTGTGTTGATCCCGACCTTGTCGGCTCCGCAGCGCAGCAGAGCGTCGACGTCGGCGACGCTGCGAACTCCCCCGCCAACCGTCAGCGGGATGAAGACGCTCTCCGCGCAGCGCGTCACCATCTCGCGGGTGGTCGCGCGGGCCTCGGACGAGGCTGAAATATCGAGGAACGTGAGCTCGTCGGCGCCCTCGGCGCTGTAGCGGGCCGCGAGCTCGACGGGGTCGCCCGCATCCCGCAGATCCTTGAAGTTCACGCCCTTG
>CAMCJC010000371.1 GCA_945875065.1 uncultured Propionibacteriaceae bacterium
AGACTGGTCAATCCCCTTGGTCAAGACGGCCTGCTCCTCATTCATTTGGGTCTCTGTGCCGGTGCTGCTGCTGGTCAACCTCGGGGGCGGGTCCCTTCTGGTGGCCGCTGGCGTGGTCAGCCCGACCGAGCTATTGACGACCACGCTCATCGCGCTCGTGCTGCCCTCGTCGATGATTACCGTGGCATCGATAGCGTGGTCATACCAGATCGCTGGGGCAGCCGCGCTGCGGCTGGTCGACGTCCTTGATACGCCGGTGCTTCCAAGAGCCGAAACCAGTCTTGACACCGGGACGCGGAGCCGTGATGGCGAAGGACGGCGAGTGGAGATCGAATCCGTCACTTACTCGTACGGGGATACCCTCGCTGTCGACGACGTATCGCTGAGCTTGGAACCCGGCACTGTGACCGCGTTGCTGGGCCCCTCCGGATCGGGGAAGTCGACCTTGGCAACCCTGATCGCTCGCTTCGCGGACCCTGATGCCGGGACGGTCCGCATCGGAGGCGTCGATCTGCGCGATATGACGGAGGCTGAGTTGTTTGGTCTCGTGTCTTTCGTGCTGCAGGACACCCAACTGCTGAGAGCCTCCATCCGAGACAACATTGCGTTGGCACGGCCCGACGCAACGGAGGAGGAGATTCGGGATGCTGCACGGGCGGCCCGGATCGACTCGGTCATCCAGGCGCTGCCGAACGGCTATGACACAGTATTGGGAGAAGAGACGAACCTGTCTGGTGGGCAGGAACAACGCATCGCCATCGCTCGTGCCCTCCTTAAGAACGCGCCGATCCTGTTGCTCGACGAAGCGACGGCAATGGTGGATCCCGAATCGGAGGACGAGATTCAGCAAGCGCTGAATGTTCTGGTGCGCGGACGCACCGTGTTGGTGATCGCACACCGGCCGGCAGCTATCCGGGGCGCCGATCGTATTGCCGTTATGGAACGGGGGCGAATCGTTGCCCTTGGGACCCATGATGAGCTCGTAGCGAATCCGAGATACCGAGCGTTGCTGCGGCGCGCCGGACAGCTCGACGAAGCCGTGCCGGTGGTGGTAGAGCCTGAGTTGTCGCGCGATATTACGGTGCACCGGGAACCGTCGGTGTCGTCGCCGGAGCCCCTGGCGGAACCGCAGCTGGGCGCGGCGGCGGGTTCATCTCTGCTGGCTGGCTTCCGCCGCCTGATGTCACCGGAGTCGTGGGGGCAGCTGCGCCGCGGCTTGATACTCGGGGCGCTGAGCGGGGTGGTATCCGGGGCGGCGCTGGTCGCTTTGTTGCCGGCCTCCGTGGCGTTGGTGACAGGACAGCCATGCTGGGGGCTCGGGTTGACGAGCTGGCTTGGAGTCTTCCTGGGGTGCGGGGTGCTCGCAGCCACGCTGGACTTCGCCGGTCAAGGCACCGGAATGATGGGCATCCTGGGCTTCTTCCACGACGTGCATCACGCGGTCGGTAACCGGGTCGCCCGGCTGCCTCTCAGCTGGTTCACCGGGGAAACTGCAGGGTCCATGTCCCGAGCCATGACTCAGGAGATTCTCAATCTGGGACAAGCGGCGTCCCAATTCCTGTATCGGGTGTTCGTCAACGCCGCGACCTTGGCCGTGGTGTGGGCACTGTCTTGGCTCTGGGATTGGCGATTGGGGCTGTTGTTGACCATTGCGATTCCAGTGCTGGCGCTGATAATGCGGCTGGCCAGGAAAGCGCTAGATCGTGGGGAACGCATCAATCAACCCGCGGAGAACGAACTTGCAGCGCGGATCGTGGAGTTCGCCCGCTGCCAAGGGGCGCTGCGCTCTGCCGAGGTCGGCGCCGACTACCAACAGCTTAGGGAAGCTTTTCGCAACGTCCGGAGCGCTGGATACCGCACGCTGTGGTGGTCGACTCTCGGCATGGTCATGAGCGGGGCTCTGGTGCAGGTAATCATCGTCGCCATGATCATCACGACGGTGGCTCTGGCGGTACAGGGCGATCTATTGCCTTTGGCGGCCGTGGCGACGATCGGGATGTGCTTGAGATTCACCACCATGCTGGAGGAGCTGGGAACCCAGAGCTTGGCCCTTGAGGAACGGCGTCGCATCATGCAGCAATTGGGTTCGGTGATGGCGGCCGATGTGCTCGACGAGCCCGCCGTCAGCGCCGAGCAGCCAAGTCCAGGGGAGGTGCGCTTCGAGAACGTCGGTTTCGGCTATCGAGAGGACGCGCCGGTCCTGCGCGACGTTAGCTTCCACGTACCGGCTCACAGCATGTGTGCGCTGGTGGGGCCATCAGGTTCGGGGAAGACGACCATCGCCCGGCTCGTCGCCCGCTTCTACGACGTCGATCGCGGCTGTGTGCGTGTCGGAGGTGCGGACGTCCGCGCGTTGACGACCACGGATCTCATGGCGCTGATCTCGATGGTGTTCCAAGATGTCTACCTATTCGATGACACTCTGGAGGCGAACATCGCGATCGGCGATCCTGAGGCCGACAGCGCCCGGGTTCGGTGGGCCGCGGACTTGGCTGGAGTCACCGAGGTGGCTGAGCGCCTCCCGGATGGCTGGGATACCCGAGTCGGTGAGGGCGGCAGAGCCCTGTCGGGCGGCGAACGCCAACGGGTCTCGATCGCGCGCGCGTTGCTCAAACGCGCCCCGATAGTCCTACTGGATGAGGTCACCAGCGCCCTCGACGCCGAGAACGAGGCCCACATCGTCGCGGCCATGCAAGAGTTGCGGCGTACATCGACCCTCATCGTGATCGCCCACAAGCTTGAGACCATCTCGGCAGCGGACCAGGTCGTGGTGCTTGGCAGCGACGGTGAGATCGTCCAATGCGGCCGGCACGACGACCTGGTCGGGACGCCGGGCCAGTACCAAGACTTCTGGGAATGCCGGAATCGGGCACGCGGCTGGCAGCTGGTGTGAACGTTTTGCTTCACGGTCCCCTCGAAAACCGTCCTCGAGCGGATGCCGTGTACAACACGTTCGTACCCCAGAGCTGATCGGTCCCCGCTGAAGGCCTCGTGCTGGCGATGCCAGCCGATGAC
>CAMCJC010000372.1 GCA_945875065.1 uncultured Propionibacteriaceae bacterium
GGCGGGGTGGCGTCGCATCTGGGCGCTCCGATATGGGGGCTGCGCCTCGCCTTCGTCGTGCTGGCGCTGTTCGACGGCCTCGGGGTGCTGCTCTACGGCGCGTTGTGGGTGCTGATGCCTGGCCCCGCCAGCTCGGAGGCGCCCGGACTGGAGGGAGCGACCCGTGGGGGTATGCGGCCGCAGCGCTGGAGCAACTCGCTCGACGCGGGTGTGCTGCTGTCGATGGCCCTGATCGTCACCGGCGTGCTGTGGGTCACGATGCCGGATGCCTCGCCCGGCACGTCTCCGTTGTTCTGGCCAATGGTGGTCGGCGGTTGCGGCGTCATCCTGGTGTGGGTGCAAGCGGACCGTGTCGGCAGTCAGCTCGCCGCTCCGACGCCCGGGCAACGGGTCTCGCGGGGGAAGGCCCTGGCGAGCCTCGCCAGGCTCGGTGGCGGCCTCGTTCTCGCCGGGGTGGGCATGAGCTGGCTCGTTGCGTCGCAACTCGGCTGGGACGGCATGCCGACGGTGATCGGAGCGGCCCTGGCGCTGCTGGCAGGCGTCGCCGTCGTAGCGGCACCGTGGTTGATCCGGGCGTTCAAGAAGTTCCGCAACGCGGACCGAGACCGGCTGCGCGCCGAGGCCCGCGCCGACATGGCCGCGCATCTGCACGACTCGGTCCTCCAAACCTTGGCCCTCATCCAACGGCAGGCGAACGATCCGGTGGCGGTAGCGTCGCTGGCGCGCCGCCAGGAGCGTGAGTTGCGCACGTGGCTGTACGGCGAGGAGATGCGGGCGCAGAGTCTCAAAGGGGCCCTGGAGCAGCTGCGTGTCGACACCGAGGACCGGTTTCCGATCGCGGTGGAGGTCGTGTGCGTTGGCGACATGGAACTCGACGTGGCTGCGTCAGCGCTGGTGCAGGCGACCAGCGAGGCCGTCACCAACGCGGCCAAGCACTCGGGTGCGCCGCGCGTCGACGTCTACGCCGAGGTCGAACCCGACCTGGTTGAGGTGTTCGTGCGCGACCGGGGCAGCGGCTTCGATGAGTCGACGATCCGCGCCGACCGCATGGGAGTGAGAGAATCGATCCGGGCGCGAATGGAGCGTCACGGAGGAAACGCCCGAATCCGGACCGCGCCGGGGGAGGGCACCGAGGTCAGGTTGGAGCTGAAACGATGAGCGAGCAAACCGAAGCGACGATACCGGCCGGCCGGCTCAGAGTGGTGCTGGTCGACGACCACGCCATGTTCCGTGCCGGGGTGCGCCACGAGATCGGGTCGTTTTGTGACATCGTCGGGGAGGGCCAGGACGTCGCCAGCTCCGTCGAGACGATATTGGCGACCAAACCGGATGTCGTGCTGCTCGATGTGCACCTGCCCGGCGGCGGCGGAGCCGAGGTCATCAAGCAGGTGTCCGCGAAGGAACCGGACGTGAAGTTCTTGGCCCTGTCGGTCTCTGACGCGGCTGAGGACGTCATCGGCGTGATCCGGGCCGGAGCCCGGGGCTACGTCACCAAGTCCATTTCGTCGGAGGAACTCGTCGAGGGCATGCAGCGGGTCGCCTCGGGCGACGCCGTGTTCTCGCCCCGCCTGGCCGGTTTCGTCTTGGACGCGTTCTCCGGGTCGGTTGATATCTCGGCGATCGACGAGGAGCTCGATCGGCTCAGCACCCGGGAGCGGGAGGTCCTCAAGCTGATAGCGCGCGGCTACAGCTACAAGGAGGTCGCGCGGGAACTGTTCATCTCGATCAAGACGGTGGAGACCCATGTCAGCTCGGTGCTGCGCAAGCTTCAGCTGAGCAACCGGCATCAACTGACCAAGTGGGCCACCGACCGGCACCTGGTCTGACCGGGATGGCAAACGAGCGGCGCCTCAGTTGGCGCCGCTCGTTTGCCGTTGGTTACCGCTTGCGCTTGGCCAACCACCCCTGGACGGCGAGGATCAGGATGGCGCCGGCCGCAGAGAAGAACAGGCCTGGGAGCGAGAAGATCTTGTCGTAGGAATCGTGGAAGATGAGCTGACCGAGGAGACCGGCGACAAGGGCCCCGCAGATGCCTAGGCCCGCGGTGCGGAGGAAACCGCCGCGCTCGTCGCCCGGCATGATCGCCTTCGCGATGGTGCCGCCGAGGAAGCCGATGATGATGTACCAGATGATCGTCGTCATGCATCCATGATGCGCCGAGCCGGCCCCCTAGTACATCCGGGAATGACCCTGAGGTCTCCCGGGCTAGCCCCTCAAAACAGGGGACGCCAAGGGCTGAGCAGCGACTCGGCGAACTTCTTGTACCAGGGACGGCGGTGCCATTCCTCCGCGGTCAGCTCGACGGTGTTGCTCTCGTCTACCTTGAAGACCCGCTCCATTTGCTCGGCGACCGCCTGGTTGGTGATCTCCAGGTTCACCTCGTAGTTGCCCCACAGGCTGAGGCGGTCGAGGTTGGCGGTCCCGATCGTCGCCCACAGCCCGTCGATGACGGCCGTCTTCGAGTGCACCATCGCCCCCTGATACAGAAACAGCCGAATGCCGGACGCCAGCAGGTCGGCGTAGAAGCCTCTAGAGAGCCAGTCGGCCACCGCATGGTTGGAGCGGGCCGGGACGATCACGCGGACGTCGACACCGCGCCGCACCGCCGTCTTCAAGGCGGAGACGAGGTCCTCGTCCGGGATGAGGTACGCGTGGGTGAGCCAGATGCGGTCGGAGGCCTTGTCGATCGCCTCCAGGTACATGTTGCGGATCGGGTAGACCTGAATGCGAGGCTGGTTGCGGTGGATGCGCAGATCACTGAACCAGCGGCGGCGGTTGCCGCCCTCGAGCTGGGGCAGGCGCTGCCGGGACGCGTTCTGGTTCCAGAAGTCCACGAACGCGTTCTCCAGTTCTACGGCTCCGGGACCTGTGATGCGAGCGTGGGTGTCGCGCCACGATGTCGCGTACAGCTTGCCGATGTTGTAGCCACCGATGAACCCGGTCTTCCCGTCGACGATGAGGAGCTTGCGGTGATCGCGACCCCAGGTGCGCGGGTTCCACGGCTTAGGGAA
>CAMCJC010000373.1 GCA_945875065.1 uncultured Propionibacteriaceae bacterium
GCCCGGGGGCGGCATCGTCGAGGGCCGGCTCTACCTTCGCGTTGGTGAGGAGCTCACGCGAGTCGGGGTTGAGGTCGTCGAGGGCCTCCCCGGTGGCTTCACCGGGCGCCTCGGCGGTGAAGAGGCGGTCGTACAGGGCGACGGTGGCGTCGATCGCGTGCGGTACGGAGACCCAGTGCATCGTGGACTTGACCTTGCGGCCGTCAGCGGGGGTGCCGCCGCGGGATTCGGGGTCGTAGCTGCATCGCACCTCGACTATCTCGCCGACGTCGTTCTTGATGACCTCGGTGGCGGTGACGAGGTAAGCGCCGCGGAGGCGGACCTCGCGCCCCGGGCTGAGGCGGAAGTACTTCGGCGGCGGGACCTCGCGGAAGTCATCCTGTTCGATCCATAGCTCGCCGGTGAACGGGACCTGGCGGGTGCCATCGGCCGGGTTCTCCGGGTTGTTGACGACCTCGAACCATTCGACGGCCGGCTTGCCGTCGGCGTCGGTGGGCCAGCCGTCGAGGACGACCTTCAACGGCCGGGTGACCGCCATGCGGCGCTGCGCGGTGGCGTTGAGTTCGCGGCGCACGTAGCTTTCCAGTTCCTCGATCGCCTTGCGGGAGTTGGTTCGGGTGGTTCCAACCTCCCGGCAGAACGCGCGGAGCGCGGCGGCGGGGTAGCCGCGACGGCGCAGGCCCCGGATCGTAGGCATGCGGGGGTCGTCCCAGCCGTCGACGACGCCGTCGTCTACCAGCTTCTTCAGGCGGCGCTTCGAGGTGACGGTGTGGGTCAGTTCGAGACGCGCGAACTCATACTGGCGGGGCGCGGCTGCGGGCAGGTCGAGGTTTTCGAGGAACCAGTCGTATAGGGGCCGGTGCGACTCGAACTCAAGGGTGCAGATCGAGTGGGTGACGCCCTCCAACGCGTCGGACTGGCCGTGCGCCCAATCATAGGTCGGGTAGATGCACCACGCCTCGCCCGTGCGATGGTGGGCGATGTTGCGGATCCGGTACATCACCGGGTCGCGCAGCTGCATGTTCTCATGCGCCATGTCGATCTTCGCGCGGAGGACTCGGGAACCGTCGGGGAACTCCCCGGCACGCATCCGGACGAACAGGTCGAGATTCTCCTCGACGCCGCGATCGCGGAAGGGGGAGTTGGTCCCGGGCTTGCCGAACGACCCCCGGGCGGCGGAGATCGTCTCGCCGTCCTGGTCGTCGACATACGCGAGGCCCTTGTTGATGAGCTCCACGGCCCAGGTGTACAACTGCTCGAAGTAGTCGGAGGCGTGGCGCACCTCGGCGGGCTCATAGCCGAGCCAGCGGATGTCTTCGAGGATGGACGCGACGTACTCCTCCTCCTCGGTCTCCGGGTTGGTGTCGTCGAGGCGCAGCATGCAGGTGCCGGCGAAGTCCTGGGCGGTCCCGAAGTCGACGACGATCGCCTTGGCGTGCCCGACGTGCAGGTACCCGTTCGGCTCGGGCGGGAACCGGGTCTGCACCTTCCCGCCGTAGATCCCGGCCTCGTTGTCGCGACGGATGGCCTCGGTGATGAAGTTGCTGGGGACGCCCGGTTCGCTCATGCAGGCGAAGCTATCACTTATGGACAATCCGTCGCCTTTGTCACGGCGGGGCCGGACCTGTTTCGAGGTTCGTTACGATCGGCCTGCCTGGGGCCTACCCGGTTAGCGGGACTTCTCGACCTATAGCGATCACGCATCCCGTCGAATGAGGCAGGCCGCACCCGCCGTGCATGCCACCGCTGCCCAGGCGGCCAGCACCAAACCACCGGTTGCCGGTTCTAACAGTCCCGGCAACCCGGGGCCGATCTCCGGGCCGGGCTGGTAGATGATCAGGGTGGAGCCGGCGTTACCGGGCAGGTACTTCGCCCAGGCGGCGTATCGCATCAGCATCGGGGCCGCGAACAGACACAGACCCAGCAGCGGGGCCATGGCCGCCATGGCTGAGCGGGTGACGTGGCCGAGCCCCCAGGCCAGCAGCGCCAGCAGCACCCCGACCAAGCCGGAGCCCGCCAGGTTACGGATCAGCTCCCCTTTATCGTTGACGATGGGCCGATCCATTCCTAGCCAGTACCCAAGGAGACTGGCAGCCTGCACCACCACCGCCATCATCAGCGCGGCGACGGCGAAGGCCATGACCTTTGCTCCCGACTGCGCCCCGCGGCGCGGCATCGCTAGCAGCGATGTCCGGTGCTGACCGCCGACGTACTCAGAGGCCGCCGTCAGCGCCCCGAGCACCACGAAACCGGCCTGGACGTACATCATCGCCCAGCCCGCCACTTGGCTCAACCGGACGTCCATATCGGCGTTGGCCCGTCCGCTGGCCAGGGCCAGCGCCACGGTGAGGGCGACGGTCAGGAGAACCGTCAACCGGGCTCCGGGCAGGGTGGCTATCTTGCGCCATTCGGCGTTCAGGGCCCGCATCACACGTCCCTCCGCACGAACAGTGCTCCGGCCAGCAGCCACAGCCCAACCACCCAGACCCACATCACCAAGCCGCCCGTGACGGCGGGCAGGGGCTCGAAGGTTACATCGCGCAGCAGCAGCCCGGCCCCCGCCAAGTCCGGCAGGTATCGGGCCAGCGGCGTCACCTGGAGCAGCAGGAAGGAAAACGACACCGCCGACAGGTTCACCCCCAATACCACGATAGGCACCGCCGTGTTGCGCACCGCCAGCCCGATAGCGCACGACATGAAGGCGACGGCGCACCAGTAGATCACCGCTCCCGCGAACCGACCCACCGGATCACCCCATTCGGGCTCGTTCCCAGCCGCCACCGCCATGGCCAGCCCGATGGAGGCGGCCGAGGCCGTCACGGCTACCGCCAGCAGCGCCGTCGCCTTGGCCATCAGCAGCCGGATCCGGCCAGGGCAAGACAGCATAGACGTCGTGACCTGCCGCCCCGCCCCCGGCGTATTACTCGACGGGGTGTACTCGCTGGCCGAGGCCACGACCCCCAGTACCACGGCTGCCAGCATCGTGAACTGGAACT
>CAMCJC010000374.1 GCA_945875065.1 uncultured Propionibacteriaceae bacterium
AGCCGTTGCCGACTTCGTTGCGGGGAACGACCGCGCGGACTACGAGAACAACCGGATGCTGCGCTCGGCTGTGGAACGCCAGCTCGACATCCTGGGTCGAGCCCTCAAACACCTGCGCCGCCTAAACCCAGCGAAGGCCGAGCGAGTCAGGGACACTCACCAAATCATCGGAATGCGTAACGTCATCGCCCACGAGTACAGCGACATCGACAATGACATCGTCTTTCACGCCGCCACGGCCTCCTCCCCACAATCCTCCGGGACCTTGAAGCGCTTCTCTCGGAGTCCGACGCCTGATACCCGGACCCGACCTGTGTGCCCCTAGACTCCACGCATGGACGACCTCGCCGCCGACTTCCCGCCCTTCGGGCTGCGCATCTGCCACGAGGACATGGTCCTTCGGCTCATGCGCGATACCGACCTGCCCGAATACCTCGACCTCCTCAGCGGCCCCATCTTCCCCGACGAAACCGTCCCGTGGGTCTTCCCCTGGTACCGGGCGTCCGTCCCGCAGCGGCGCCGCAACGCTATGCAGGCGCAGTGGACGTTCCGAAGTCAGATCAAACCCGAGTCCTGGACTCTAGCCTTCGGCGTCTACGTCGACGACGTCCTGGTCGGCTGCCAGGACCTGGCTACACAAGACTTTCAGCGGCTCCGCGTCGTCCATTCCGGCTCCTGGTTGGCCCTGAACAACCAAAGCAAAGGCTGGGGAAAGCGAATGCGCAAGCTCATCCTCCACCTCGCATTCGACCACCTCCACGCCCGACGCGCCACCTCCGCGGCCATCATCGGAAACAAGCCATCGCTAGCAGTCTCACTCAACGCCGGATACGACCTCAACGGCACAACCTGGACCACCTGGGGCGACGATATCGCGGAACTGCAACACGTCGCCGTCACCCCAGACAAGTTCCAACGCCTCAACAACGTCACCGTCGAAG
The DNA here is from genome assembly GCA_945875065.1 of uncultured Propionibacteriaceae bacterium. GTDB lineage: Bacteria > Actinomycetota > Actinomycetes > Propionibacteriales > Propionibacteriaceae > Arachnia. The sequence goes on from CAMCJC010000374.1 coordinate 942, forward strand.
GCCTCACCGACGACCTACGCACCATGCTCGGTGCCACCTCGTGTGGCAGCGATTCAGAGGATGAGTCATAACCGAAACCGGTTGCCGGGCAGGAGGTCTGACGCAAAACCCCGCGGTCTTGACGTTGCCCCCGGTCAGCCAGGCAGCCAACGCACCCCTGGTAACGTGCCGAAGATACGGTCGGCACTGGCCAGGAACATTCCGCGACGGATCGCCTGAGCCGCGAGCATCCGGTCGAAAGGATCCCTGTGGCCCCAGTTCATCGCACCTGCCGCCAGCATGTCGGCTGATTCCAGTGGTAAAGGCTCTGCGCCGATGCGGGCGACGCGCGCTTCCCAGTCCAGCAGCAACGCATTCGCCGTCGCCCACTTACCGAGACGAGCCTTGTTGGCTATCTCGAAAGAGGTCGCTGCGGATACAAACAGGGCATTGGCCGGGTCGTCGAGCAGCTCCGCTAGCCCTGGCCGAATCTCATCCGGGGAGGCGAGCAACCAGACCACGATGTGCGTGTCGAGAAGAATCTCCATCCCGCTTCACTCCCACAGCGCGAGCTCTTCTTCGGACATCGACTCCAACAGCGCTTCACGCGGGACAGCGAGCTCGGGATACAGGCCAAAGACCCGGCGCGGGGCAGGGTGGACGGCGGTCAGGCGTGCGACCGGCTTGCCAGCACGGGCGATGGTGATCTCACCTCCACGCTCTACCTGCGCCACCAGGTCTGATAGCCGAGTCTTCGCCTCACCGATGTTGACGACCTGCCCTGCCGAAGCGCTCATAGCACCATGCTATGCCCAGCTACCCGCCTTGACCAGACCACCTTGGCCAAGTAGAGCAGAGGGGCGGGTCCGCCGAGAACGCGCACGACTCCGAGGTGGCACCACGACGACATGACTCTTCGGGGCATGAATGACGAAGACTTCCCCGAATACTCGACCTCACCAACGGCCCGATCTTCGTCGACGAAACCGCCACCTGGGTACAAGGTGCCGGTGCTGAAACGGCACCTCAATGCGTTGCGCATGCAGTGGGCGTTTCGGGCTAAGTTGAAACCCGAGGAATGGAATCTAAAGTTCGGCGTCTACGTCGACAACGCACTGATCGGCTGCAAGGGGGCGTAAGACGTGGCCGCCTCCCGAACAAGTTCCAACGCATCAACAACGTCGCTGTCGAAGGCCTCACCGACGACCTACGCACCATGGGCGCCATCCGGGAAAGCCAAAACGATTCGTGACTAAAGACTTGGGTTCAGCAAAGGTCGACGCGGAAGCTAGCCGGTCGCAGGCTCCCCACGAGCAAGGCCGACAGGTCACAGATCGCTCGGGAACCATGGGCCGACCCGGCAAAGCAGTAAGACGCCACCGGGCACCGCACGCCAGCAATACACTACTGACAAGCGCCGACGCCTCCCTAGCACGACCGATCAAAACATAAGCCGAAACCAGCAAGGCTTGGGCCGACCCAAAAGCCGACTGTACTGTCTTGTTTGAGGCAGGTTAGATGTGGTCATGAACGACGCGGTTTCCCGGCACCTACCGCGCAGGCTACTGCTGGCGAGCGCGCTCCTCACTCCGGGTTGCGGCATCCTCAACACCTCCTCACCCGAGAACACAAAGTTCCTTCCCCAGCTCCGTGAAGACCCGCTCGCAGCCAAGGACCTCCTGGGATTGAAGCTCATCCGTGAACACGAACAAGGGTTCAGCACTGGAATGACGAATAAGCCCAGCTTCACTGAAGTCTCCCGGACCTTCGAAATCGACCCCACCCAGCGTGACACGATCTTTGCCGCAACTTGCCGCATAGCACACGAAGCCGGCTGGGAAGACAAACATGATCCACCAGGTGATTCAACGACCTCTTGGTTCGGCAAGAAGGTCAGTCCGCCGCGCACTTGTTCAGTGACCATCAATTCTCAAGACGCCATAACTCTACAGATCCGTCTGGTAAATCACGTCAAACTCAGCTAGCCACAGGAGATATGGCCGACATTAAACAAGATTGTGTGTTGGGTTTAGGTTTGGGAGGTGTTCGA
>CAMCJC010000375.1 GCA_945875065.1 uncultured Propionibacteriaceae bacterium
CTTGAAATCGCCGGTGTGCAGGACTGTGCCGGCAGCGGTACGCAGGGCGACCGCCAGGCCGTCAGGAATCGAATGGTTGACGGCGAAGAACTCAAACTCGAAGTTACCGGCCCGGTGACGCTCCCCCTCCCGAACCTCGAAGAGTTGGTAGCCGCGGATGCGATGTTCCTTCAGCTTCGCGGCCACGAACGCCAGCGTCAGCTTCGAGCCATAGATCGGGATGTCGGCGCGCTGCTTCAGCAGATAGGGCACCGCCCCGATGTGATCCTCGTGGCCGTGCGTCAGCACGAGCGCCCGTACATCCTGCAGACGCCCCTTAAGCAGATCGAGCGCGGGCAATATCAGATCGACGCCCGGGTGCCGTTCCTCGGGAAACAGGACCCCGCAGTCGACCATGGCGATCTCGCCGTCGATCTCGAAGGTTGCACTGTTGCGCCCGACATCGCCGAGCCCGCCGAGTGGGGTGATGCGCAGGGTTCCGGGCTTCAGCTTGGGCGGCGTGCGGAGTTCACTCACGCGGCAAAGATTAGTGCAGCGAGACACGTCACTAAACTGTCCGGCATGCCGACACCCGATTCCGTGCGCCTGGCGATGCCTGCCGAGGCGGTCGACATCGCTCGCCTCCAGCGCCGTGCCTGGTCGCGCCAGCCGGAGCTCGCCCCGGCGCTCGCCGCGTTCCCCGCCGACGCGGCGACTCGGAGGTGGCACGAGGCGATTGTCAAACCCCCGCTGGCGCACTGCCGAGTACTAGTGGCCCTGGCATCCGGGCAGGTCGTCGGGTTCGCGGCTACCGGGCCGAGCAACGACCCAGACGCCGAAGCCGCCGACGGGATGATCGCGGAGTTCGTGATCGATGACCTAGACGACAATGCGGCCCGCCTAGTCAACGCAGCGGTGGACACGCTGCGCGCCGACGGCTACGAGACGGCGACGTGGTGGCTCCGCAGCGACGCCGACGAACTCCGACAGTTCCTGACCGAGTGCGGCTGGGGTGCTGACGGCGCCCACCGGGCGCTCGGATTCGAGGATGAGGCGAGCGCCGTCAAGCAGATCCGGCTAATGACCCGAATCGTGGATTAGTTCAGATTCCGAGCACAGACTCGATGCCGAGCGTCAGCCCCGGGTGCTCGACGACGTGGCGGATGCCCGCGACAACACCGGGCATGAAGCTCGCCCGGTCGAAGCTATCGTGCCTGATGGTCAGGGTCTCCCCCGCCGCTCCCAGCAGCACCTCCTGGTGCGCGACCAAGCCCATGAGCCGCACGCCGTGGATGTGGATACCGTCAACGACAGCCCCGCGGGCCCCGTCGTCGTGGACCGTGGCGTCCGGGACGGGCCCGAGCCCGGCCACCGCGCGGGCCGCCGCGACCTTCTGGGCGGTGGTGGCGGAGGTGCCCGACGGGGCGTCGGCCTTGTTGGGGTGGTGCAGCTCAACGATCTCGACGCTCGGGTAGAACCGGGCCGCTTTGGCAGCGAACTGCATCATCAAGACGGCGCCAATGGAGAAATTGGAGGCGATCAGTACCCCGAGGTCAGCATTTGCTGCGCACAGCTCGCGGACCCGGTCGAGGCGTTCGGCGGAAAAACCGGTGGTTCCTATGACCATGTGGATACCGCGACTGACGCACCATTCGATGTTTTCCATAACGGCGTCGGGGTGGGTGAAATCGACCACGACCTTGGCATCGACGACCTGCTCGCGGGATTCTCCGATGTCGACGGTGCCGGCCACCACAAGTCCATCGGCGGCGCTCACGGCACGCACCACCTCGCTGCCCATTTTGCCCCCGGCCCCGAAGATGCCCACGCCGATATTTGCCATTGCTGCCGCCTTCCTAGTCGATGCCCTAAGTCAACCAGCTGACCGGAAGGGAGCAAAGCGGCGGCCGCCGGATCACCGACGGCCGCCCCAGACGTCCCGACTCACTCCTGTTCGGAGGTCTCCTCGGACTCCTCGATGACGGGGATCAGGCTCAGCTTGCCGCGATCGTCGATCTCGGAGATCTCGACCTGCAGCTTCTGCCCGACAGACACGACATCCTCGACGTTCTCAACACGCTTGCCGCCGGCGAGCGAACGCAGCTTGCTGATGTGCAGCAGACCATCCTTGCCGGGCAACAGCGAAACGAACGCCCCGAACGTCGTGAGCTTGACGATCGTCCCGAGGAATCGCTCGCCCTTCTCCGGCATGTGCGGGTTGGCGATCGCGTTGATCGCGGCCACCGCGGCATCTGCGGCCTCGCCCGTGTCGGCGCCGACGTAGATGGTGCCGTCGTCCTCAATCGCGATGTTCGCGCCGGTGTCGTCCTGGATCTGGTTGATGACCTTGCCCTTAGGGCCGATGACCTCGCCGATCTTGTCTACCGGGATGCGGATCGTGACGATGCGAGGGGCGAACGGGCTCATGTCGTCGGGCACATCGATGGCCTCGCCCATCACCTGGAGAAGAGTGTGACGAGCCTCCCGCGCCTGCAGGAGGGCCTTCTGGAGCTCGGCGGCGGGGATACCGTTCAGCTTGGTATCGAGTTGCAGTGCCGTGACGAAGTCGCGGGTGCCGGCGACCTTGAAGTCCATGTCGCCGAGCGCGTCCTCGGCACCCAAGATGTCGGTGAGCGCAACGTAGCGGGTCTCGCCGTCGATTTCCTCGCTCATCAGGCCCATCGCGATGCCCGCGACGGGAGCGCGCAGCGGCACGCCGGCGTTGAGGAGCGAAAGAGTGGAGGCGCACACCGACCCCATCGACGTTGACCCGTTAGAGCCCAGCGCCTCAGAGACTTGGCGAATTGCGTACGGGAACTCCTCGCGGCTAGGCAGGACCGGGACGAGGGCCCGCTCGGCGAGAGCGCCGTGGCCGATCTCCCGTCGCTTCGGGGAGCCGACGCGGCCGGTCTCGCCGGTGGAGAACGGCGGGAAGTTGTAGTTGTGCATGTAGCGCTTGGTCGACTCCGGGGAAAGGGTGTCGATCTTTTG
>CAMCJC010000376.1 GCA_945875065.1 uncultured Propionibacteriaceae bacterium
GCCCCCACGAAGCTGTGCAGCAGGGCGATCAGCTCGGGCATGCCGGTCATCTCGACCCGGCGGGCCTTCCACACGCCGATGGCACCGCCGATCAACAGCGCCGCATACAGCAGCGCGGCGGACGTCCAGTCTGGGTTTCCGGCGGAGATGTCGGCATATCCGATGGCGAAGTTGGTGGCGACCAGGGCGAAGATCATGCCGAGGATGCCGAAAGCGTTGCCCTTCTTGGCGGTCTCGTGCTTACTCAGCCCGGCGAGGGCGAGGATGAACATGAGACCAGCGGCGATGTACGTGGCATTTACGAAGTTCAACAGCACGGCTCAGCCCTTCCTGAACATGCCAAGCATCCGTTGGGTCACGGTGAACCCGCCGAACACGTTGATGGAGGCGATTAGGACGGCGATGAAGGAGATGATCTTGACGGCCCAGTCGTCGTTGGCCAGCTGAGTCATCGCGCCGACGATGATGATCCCGGAGACGGCGTTGGTGACGCTCATCAGCGGCGTGTGGAGGGCGTGGGTGACGTTCCACACGACGTAGTAGCCGACGACGATCGCGACTACGAACACGGCCATCAGGGAGACGAAGCTCGGCGGGGCGATCGTCAGCAGCGCGATCAGCGCGGCCGACCCGGTGCCGACCCACGCGACCTGATGCCACCAGGGTTTCGGGGGTTTGGGTGGCGTGACCTCGACCTCGGCCTTCGCGGCCGGCGCGGGAGCCGGCGCGGCGGAGACCTGGATCGGCGGCGGCGGGAATGTGACCTCGCCTTCACGCACGATCGTCATCGTACGCACGACCTCGTCGTCGAAGTCGACGACCAGCTGCCCGTCCTTCTCCGGGGTCATGAGTTTCAGAGCGTTGACCAGGTTCGTGCCGTATAGCTGTGAGCTCTGGCCGGGCAGGCGGGAAGCGAGGTCGGTGTAGCCGATGATAGTGACCCCGCCGTCAGTGACATGGCTCTCTCCGGGGCGGGTCAACTCGCAGTTGCCGCCGCCGACCGCGGCCAAGTCCACGATCACGGAGCCGGGCTTCATCGAGTTCACCATCTCGGCGGTGATGAGCTTCGGAGACGGCTTGCCGGGAATCGCGGCGGTAGTGATGATGATGTCGACCTCACGGGCCTGCGCGGCGTACAGCTCGGCGGCGCGGGCGGCATAGTCTGCCCCAACCTCCTTGGCGTATCCGTCGGAGGAGACGCCCTGATCGGCGGAGGCGACGTGAACAAACGTCGCACCCATCGACTCGACCTGCTCCGCCGTCTCGGGCCGCACGTCGGTAGCGCGGACGACAGCGCCCAGCGAGTTCGCGGCGCCGATCGCGGCGAGGCCGGCGACGCCGGTGCCGATCACGAACACCGTGGCCGGAGGCACCTTGCCGGCGGCGGTCACCTGGCCGGTGAAGAAACGACCGAAGGCGTGAGCCGCCTCGACAACGGCCCGGTAGCCCGAGATGTTCGCCAGGGAGCTGAGAGCGTCGAGCGCCTGAGCCCGTGAGGTCCTAGGCACCATGTCCATGCTCATCGCCGTGATGCCCTGGATCGCCAGGCGATCGATCAGTTCAGGCTTCTGACGGGGAGCCAGGAATGTGATCAGCGTCGCCCCGGGCTTCATCGAAGCCAGGTGCCCCTCGGACGGTGCATTGACGCCGAGGACAATGTCCTCGCCCCAGGCGGAATCGACGATGGCCGCTCCGGCACGCTCGTAGGCTTCGTCGTGGAAGGATGCGCCGAGTCCGGCCCCCCGCTCCACCGCCACCTCGTACCCGAGCTTTATCAACTGTTCTACGGTCTTCGGAGTGGCTGAGACTCTTGGGTCTCCCGACTCCTTTGTCACCCCAACACGCATGGGGCAAACGCTATCGCGAAAGCCTGGGTTCTCGCAGCCAGGGTGCCCAAAGGGAAGGCTTAGGGCCGGACCGGGAACGCCTCTCGGCGTCAGGCCGCTCGAAGCGGCTAAAGGTGGAGCCCGGGGTTACCGCGGCCCGGCGGTATCCATGCTAGCGGGAGTTCGGCAAATCACCATAGGGAACCGGCGCGCCACTGCGCTACGCAAGCCTCGAGCTCGGCGGCCCAGGCGTCCCAGCGGGGGCCAAGCCGGCGGCCGAGGATGGCGGCGCGGGCGCACAGGTTGGAGAAATCACCGTCGAACTTGCCGCCCAGCAATGCCCGCACGTCCTCGGCGACCGGGCCCTCGGGGAAAAGCTGCTCGATGCGGTGCAGCTTCAACAGCGCGCCGGGCAGGGAAACGGGTGCGGCATTCTTCCAAAGCTCAAGGAGGCCTTCGATACCTTCAGAGTCCAGATGCCCGGCGACACGGGCACGAATGTCAGGATCCTCGTCCTTGGCTAGCAGGACGATCATCGCGGCAGTGTCGTGAGCGGCCATGCTTACGTCTGCGGGATCTCCGTCCCCTTGGAGTTCTTCGAGGATATCGCTGGCGCGACGGACGGGCTTGTGGAACTGCCGCATTCCATCTCCTTACGGGGTCGTTGCCGGATCAACGTCAAACCCACGCTAGCTCCCCCCAACGCATATCCGCAGTAACTCTCGGCCAGACACTAGGTCGGCCAAATGGTCTCGCAGTTCCGACAAAGTTTCAATTTGAACTACCTTCCAGCCGAGGCCTGCGGCCACAGCCGACAGGTCGGCCCCCTGGGGACACCGGAAGACTCGGCCAAACGCTCGCCGATATTCCGGCCCCCCTTGCTCGAGGGTCTCGAACAAGGAACCGCCTTTGTCGTCCAGAAGTATGACACGAATAGGAGCGGCTGTCTCGTTCGGGGGGTGGACTAGCGCGCCCAGGTCGTGTTGGAGGGTCAAATCCCCCAACAGGACCGTGGTGGGGGCTCCCGAGCCAAGGCCTATTCCAGTCGCGGTCGCGATGGTCCCGTCGATTCCGGCCAGGCCACGGTTCGCGTAGGTGGCGGCCCCGAGGGCTCCGACGGGGGCCAGGTCGGCGTGGCGGATAC
>CAMCJC010000377.1 GCA_945875065.1 uncultured Propionibacteriaceae bacterium
GAGCGGCGCGAGCTTGCACTCGGTGTACCGCATGGCGGCGGCCTTGTCGTTGCCTTGCGAACCGAAGTTGCCCTGCCCGGCGACGAGCGGCAGCCGCATCGCCCACGGCTGCGCGAGGCGCACGAGGGTGTCGTAGATGGCGGAGTCACCGTGGGGGTGGTAAAGGCCCATGACCTCACCGACGACGCGCGAGCACTTGTTCCAGCCGCGGTCGGGCCGGTATCCGCCGTCCCACATCGCGTATAGCACGCGACGGTGCACCGGTTTGAGGCCGTCGCGCACGTCGGGCAGGGCCCGGCCGACGATGACGGACATCGCGTAGTCGAGATAGGACTTTTGGATCTCGATTTGAAGGTCTACGGGCTGGACGCTGCCTTCCAGCTTCGTCAGGCCCTGGCTATCGGCCTCGACCTGCTCGTCGACTCCCTGGTTGTTGTCTTCAGACAAGGTGGTTCCTTATTACGGGGCGGGCTCAGATGTCCAGGAAGCGGACGTCGCGGGCGTTGTGCTGGATGAAGCTGCGGCGCTGCTCGACGTCCTCGCCCATCAGGATCGAGAACATCTGGTCGGCGACGGAAGCGTCATCGAGGCTGACCTGCAGCAGGATCCGCTTTTCGGGGTCCATGGTGGTCTCCCACAGGTCGTCGGCGTTCATCTCGCCGAGGCCTTTGTAGCGCTGGATCGGGTTGACGTTCGGCAGCTTCTTGCCGGCGGTGAGGCCGGCGTCGCGCATCGCGTCGCGCTCCTCGTCGTTGTAGGCCAGCTCGTGGGGAGCGTTGGTCCAGCGTAGACGGAACAGCGGCGGCTGCGCCAGGTACACGTGGCCGGCTTCGATCAGCGGCCGCATGAAGCGGAACAGCAGCGTCAGCAGGAGTGTGCGGATGTGGGCGCCGTCAACGTCGGCGTCGGCCATGAGCACGATCTTGTGGTAGCGGAGCTTCTCGAGGTCGAAGTCGTCGGTGATGCCGGTGCCGAGGGCGTTGATGATCGCCTCGACCTCCTTGTTCGCCAGGATCTTGTCGAGACGGGCCTTTTCGACGTTCAGGATCTTGCCGCGGATCGGCAGGATCGCCTGGGTCTTGGGGTCGCGGCCGCCGCGTGCCGAGCCGCCGGCGGAGTCGCCCTCGACGATGAACACCTCGCAGTCGGCGGGGTTGCGGGACTGGCAGTCGACGAGCTTGCCCGGCAGGCCGCCACCGCCGAGGAGGCCCTTGCGGTTGCGGGCCATGTCGCGGGCCTTGCGGGCGGCGATGCGGGCCGCGGCCGCCGCCTGCGACTTGCGGATGATGTCCTTGCCCTCGGCGGGGTTGCGTTCGAACCAGTCGCCTAGCTTGTCGTTGACGGCCTTCTGCACGAACGACTTCGCCTCGGTGTTGCCGAGCTTCGTCTTCGTCTGGCCCTCGAATTGCGGCTCGGCGAGCTTGATGGAAATGATCGCGGTCAGGCCCTCACGGATGTCGTCGCCGGAGACGCGGTCCTCTTTCTTCTTGACCAGGCCCCACGTCTCGCCCCACCGGTTGACGGTGTTGGTGAGGGCGGCGCGGAAACCCTCCTCGTGGGTGCCGCCCTCGTGGGTGTTGATGGTGTTCGCGAACGTGTGGACCGACGAGTTGTAAGACGTGTTCCACTGCATCGCGAGTTCGAGGCTCATGCCGTGGAGGTCGTCGTGGGCCTCGACGTCGATGACGCTCGGATGGATCGGTTCCCGCGAGTACGACAGGTACTTGACGTAGTCGATCAAGCCGTTTTCGAAACGGAACGAGTCGAAGCGCTGCTCCTCCTCGGAGTCCTCGCCGTCCCGATCGACGGTGCGCAGGTCGGTGAGGGTGATGCGCAGACCCTTGTTGAGGAACGCCATCTCGCGGAAGCGGGTGGCGAGGGTCTCGTAGTTGAATCTGGTGGTCTCGAAGATCTCTTCGCTGGGGTAGAACGTGATCGTCGTGCCGCGATCCTCCGTCTCCTCCAGGGTCTTGAGGTCGTAGCGGGGGGTGCCTAGGTCGAACGTTTGCGCGTAGCGGTGGCCGTCGCGGGAGACCTCGACGGTGAACTCGCGCGACAGCGCGTTGACGACCGATGAACCGACGCCGTGGAGGCCGCCGGAGACCTTGTAGCCGCCGTCGCCGAACTTGCCGCCGGCGTGGAGGACCGTCAGCACGAGTGTGACGGTGGGGATCTTCTCGACCGGGTGTTCCTTGACGGGAATACCGCGGCCGTTGTCGGCGACGCGCACGCCTCCGCCGTCGAGGAGTGCGACATCGATTTGGTCGCAGTGGCCGGCGAGGGCCTCGTCGACGGCGTTGTCCACGATCTCGTAGACGAGGTGGTGGAGGCCGCGCTCGCCCGTCGAGCCGATATACATGCCGGGTCGTTTGCGGACCGCTTCCAGGCCTTCCAGCACCGAGATCTGTTCGGCGTCGTAGGCGGCATCCGTATGGGTGTTGCCTTCCGCCGTGCCCCCCTCGAGGGGCTCCAGTTCGCTCGTCTGCTCGTCTGCCACGCGGCGCTCCCGTCCCACGAAACGGCCGCCGGGGAACCGACGGCCTACTTAACCTGAGAGATTCTACCGCGTCTTGCAACGTTAAACAGGCATTTGGTACCCCACTAAACGGTCAGAATCCGCACTGGGACCCCCGCTTAGAGGCCGGTACGGGTCGGGATACGGCCCGGGGGGCTTCAGCGCACCTGAGCCATTTTTTCAAAGTTCGAGTTCGGGCACGGATCGCGACGGTGTGCGTCGCAACCGCTGGCTCAGCGGGATACGAGGGGCGGTGCGGGCCCGCGTTACGACCTTCAGGAGCGCGTGCAGTTCGAGGAGTCTTTCCTGCTGCAGCGCGGCCTCCAGCCAGGCTATGGGGGCGATCGCCTCGGCATCGGGACCGACGATTCGGGTGGTGACGGTGAGGAGGTCGGAGGTGATCGGCACGCCTTGGAGGGCGGCGATCGTCGTCGCCGCAGCGGCAAACCAGCCT
>CAMCJC010000378.1 GCA_945875065.1 uncultured Propionibacteriaceae bacterium
CCTCCAGGTCACGGACCTGCCGGTCGCGATCCTGTTCATCCTCGCCATCGCCTCGATCGGCATCTACGGCATCGTCCTGGCCGGTTGGGCCTCCAGCTCCACGTACGCATTCCTCGGTGCCATGCGATCCTCGGCGCAGATGATCTCCTACGAGATCGCGATGGGCCTGTCGATCGTCGCCGTGTTCATGATGACCGGCACGATGTCGTCGCACGGGATCGTCGAGGCGCAGCGCGAGCACATCATCTTCCGACTCCCGTGGGACGCGACCCAGACCGCCGACATCGGCCTGATGGGCTGGTATGCGCTGCTGCTGTTCCCGTCGTTCTTCATCTACGGCATCTCGATGGTCGGAGAGACCAACCGCGCTCCCTTCGACCTGCCCGAGTGCGAGTCCGAGCTGGTCTCCGGCTATCTCACCGAGTACTCCGGCTTCCGCTACGCCATGTTCTTCTTGGCGGAGTACATCAACATGGCGACGGTCTCGGCCGTGTGCACGACCCTGTTCCTAGGCGGCTACCTGCCGTTCTGGCCGCTCAACCTCATTCCGGCGCTGAACAACGCATGGCTTGGCCCGGTCTGGTTCATCATCAAGGTCCAGCTGCTGTTCTCGGTATTCGTGTGGCTTAGAGGCACGCTCCCGCGTTACCGCTACGACCAGTTCATGGACCTCGGCTGGAAGCGCCTCATCCCGATCTCGATCATCTGGATCATGCTCGTCGCCCTCGCTCCTCAGTACTCGCTGGGTCTGTCGGTGGCGTTGCTCGCCGGGCTGATCGCGTTCGCGCCGAAGAAGAAGGAGCCCGAGCGGGTGCCGGCGGTTGATCCAAACGAGCCGTTCGACGCTTTCGCCGGCGGCTATCCCGTGCCACCTAGGCCCGGGCAAGTGCTGCCCGAGCTGGCGGGCATCGTGACGGTCAAGTCCGAGCCGGTCGAGGCCGACGAGCAAGAGGAGAAGTGATGGGGATCTTTGACCCGTGGGCCGGATTCGGCATCACCTTCAACACGATCTTCCGCAAGACCTTCACCCAGGGATACCCGGGCAAAGGCAAAGAGAAGGTCACCATGCCGCGTTTCCACGGCCGGCATCAACTCAACCGTTGGCCGGACGGCCTGGAGAAGTGCGTCGGGTGCGAGCTGTGCGCGTGGGCCTGTCCCGCCGACGCCATCTACGTCGAGGGCGCCGACAACACCGAGGAGAGCCGGTTCTCACCGGGCGAGCGGTACGGGCACGTGTACCAGATCAACTACCTGCGCTGCATCTTCTGCGGTATGTGCATCGAGGCCTGCCCGACGCGCGCCCTGACGATGACCAACGAGTTCAAGCTCGCCGACACGACGCGGGTGAAGCTCATCTACGAGAAGCAGGACCTGCTGGCGCCGCTCGTCGCGGGCATGGAGCAGCCGCCCCATCCGCGCCGCCTCGGCGACGATGAGAAGGACTACTTCTTGGGGCTGCCGCCCACCGGCCAGCCCGATAACCGCACGGCACCGGCCAAAGGAGCGGTGAAATGATCGAGATCCCCGCGCTGACGGGTGACCTGTTCGCCTTCGTGGTGTGCGCGCCGCTGATGGTGCTGCTCGCCATCGGAATCGTGTTGTGCCGTAAGCCGGTGCATTCGGCGCTTTGCATGGCCGGCGTCATGGTCGGGCTCGCGGTGCTGTACGCCGCGCAGGATGCCCCGTTCCTGTTCGTCGTGCAGATCATCGTCTACACCGGCGCGATCCTGATGCTCTTCCTGTTCGTCGTGATGCTAATCGGCGTCGACACCCGGGACTCGGTCGTCGAGACGCTGAAGGGCCACCGCTTCTGGACGATCGTCGCGATCCTCGGCCTGACCGCCCTGATCCTGCTGGCGGTCTCGCAGGCGGTGTTCGTCGGTGGTCCGACCGGCCTGGCCAACGCGAACGCCCAGCACGGCGGTAACGCTGAGGGGCTCGCGGCCCTGTTGTTCACCCGCTACGTGGTGCTGCTGGAGGCGACGTCCGCGCTCCTGATCACCGCCGCGATCGGCGCGATGGTGCTCGCCCACGGCGAGAAGCTGCGCGAGGTCAAGCGGCAGCCCGAGAAGGCGGCCGAGCGTATCGAGCGGTACGCCAAGCAGGGCATTCACCCAGGACCCGACCCGAACTCTGGTGTCTACGCCGGCACCAATGCCATCTCGGCTCCCGCACTGCTGCCGGACGGCTCCGTAGCCGAGCACTCGGTCAGCAAGGTACTGACCAGCCGCGGTGCGGTCGTCGCGGTCGACGACCTGCGCGGTGCGACCGGCGGGGCCTTCGAGGACATCCGCCGCGTCCACGCGGAACTGGAAGGAGAGGACAAGTGAGCACCCAGGCCTATCTAGCGCTGGCGGTCGCGCTCTTCGTCATCGGGGCCCTCGGGTTCCTGCTGCGCCGCAACGCCATCGTCGCCTTCATGAGCGTCGAGCTCATGCTCAACGCCGCGAACCTCGCGTTCGTGACCTTCGCCCGCCAGCACGGCGGTCTCGACGGTCAAGTGGCGTCGTTCTTCGTCATGGTGGTGGCAGCCGCTGAGGTCGTGATCGGCCTGGCCATCATCGTCGCCGTCTATCGGGCGCGACGTTCGGCTTCGGTCGACGACGCGAGCCTACTGAAGTTCTAAGGGGATCAGCGTGACTTTCCTGGAGACCGTCTCTGCGGTTCCGGCCACCGGGCTGTTCAGCGTAGCGTGGCTGCTGATCGCGATCCCGCTGGCCAGCGCGGCCCTGTTGTTGCTGCTCGGCAAGGCGGCCGACGCGTGGGCGCACCTGCTTGGCACGGCCGCCGCCAGTGCGTCGTTCACCATCGGCGCCATCTTGTTTTCGTCGATGCTGTCGGCCGATGCCGGGCAACGCGCCGTCTCGGTGCCCGTCTACGAGTGGTTCGCCGCCGGTGACTGGAGCATCACGTTCTCGCTCCTGGTCGATCAGCTGTCGATCCTGTTCGTGCTGCTCAT
>CAMCJC010000379.1 GCA_945875065.1 uncultured Propionibacteriaceae bacterium
TCTACGGCAGTGGGTCGCGCGTCGCCGAGTCCCAGCAGGTCGGGGATCGAATGGCCGTAGATATCCGCGTCGAGGATGCCGACGCTGTGCCCCGCCTTGGCAAGGGCGACCGCGAGGTTGACGGTTACCGAGGACTTGCCGACGCCACCCTTGCCGGATGCCACGGCGACGACCCGGGTCAAGTTCCCGGGTTGGGCGAAGGGGATTTCGCGCTCGACCTGGTTGCCGCGCAAGAGCTGGCGCATCGCGTCGCGCTGTTCGTCGTTCATAACGCCCAGTTCCACATGGCACGCGGTGACACCCTCGATCGGCTCCACCGCTGCCTTGACCCGGCCGATGATTTCCGAGCGCATCGGGCAGCCGGCGACCGTCAGTAGGACGCGCACGAACACCTGCCCGGCCTCATCTACTGTGAGGTCGTCGACCATGCCGAGGTCGGTGATCGGGCGATGGATTTCCGGATCCTCCACGGTGTGGAGGGCGGCACGGACCTGGGGCAGCAGGGGATGTTCAGTCACCCTGCCGATTTTCCCCCAGAAGCTAGATGGATTCCACCTCCGCGGCCCGGTTTCGGCCGAGCGCGTCGCCGAGGAGGGTCAGGCTGACGCCCACGATCCCGATCAACCAGGTGGAGGAGAACGTCGCCAACACGACAATGGCGGGCCCGAGGATCAGGTGCAGGCCGACTCGCTCCTTGTATCCGAGTCGGGCGGGCGAGGCGGGGGCGACCCAGCGGCGCCACACGAACGCGTAGGCGATTACGAACACCACGGCAGCAGCGAGTCCCAGCCAAAGCCCGGCACTGATCACCCACAGTGACCAGGCACCGATCCCTGCCAGCAAGGCATGGCCGGCGAGTAGAACGATTGCGAACCAGCTGATGGATTTCACGGCTGTTCCTTCCGGTCGGACTGCTCGAGGCGTTCGGCAAGGTCGCGAAGCTCGCCTCGGAGCTCGGAGCGGACAAAGTCGCGGGTGGCGAGTTCGCCAAGGTGCATGCGGATCGAAGCGATCTCGCGGGCTAGGAAGTCCATATCGGCGCGCGACTGGGCCGCCAAGCGCCGGTCCTCGTCGAGACTCAACTTGTCGCGGGTCTCCTGCCGGTTCTGGGCGAGGAGAATCAAAGGGGCGGAGTAGGAGGCCTGGGTCGAGAAGAACAGGTTGAGCAGGATGAACGGGTACTGATCCCACTTGAAACCCCAGACGCCGACGACGTTGAGGGTAACCCAGCTGATGACGAACACCGTCATATAGACGATGAACTTGCCGGTACCCATGAAACGGGCGGCCGCCTCCGAAAACTCGCCAAAGGCCTCCGAGTCGAGCGAGACCTTGGGCAGCAGCCGATTGCGCTTGCTGGGCTCGGACAGGGTATTGCGCTCAGCCACTGCTGCTCACCTCCAATGCCTCGTCAGGTTCGTCCATCTGGGTGCCGCGCCAGTCGTCGGGCAGCATGTGGTCGAGCACATCGTCGACGGTCACGGCACCCAGCAGTGCCCCGTCGTCGTCTACCACCGGGGCGACCACCAGATTGTAGGTCGCGAAGAAGCGGCTGACCTGCGCCAGCGGTGAGTTCGGGCGGAGTGGCTCCAGGTTCAGATCCAACATGGTGGCCACCAGAAGCGTCGGTGCGGAGCGCAGCAGCTGCTGGAAGTGGACGGCGCCGACGTAGCGGCCCGAGGGGGTCTCCAGCGGCGGGCGGGTGACGAACACCATAGACGCCAACGCCGGGGTGAGGCCCTCGTGGCGGATACGGGCCAGGGCCTCCGCGACAGTCGCGTCGGTGCCGATCACGACCGGCTCGGGCGTCATCATGCCGCCCGCGGTGAACTCGCCGTAGCTGAGCAGTCGCCGCACGTCGGAGGCATCCTCGGGTTCCATGCGTCCCAGGAGTTCCTCGGCCATCGCCTCCGGCAGGTCCTTGACTAGGTCGGCGGCGTCGTCGGGATCCATCTCGCCGAGCACGTCCGCGGCGCGTTCGATGTCCATGCTGGAGATCAGTTCGATCTGCTCATCCTCTGGAAGCTCCTCGATGGCCTCGGCGAGGGTTGAGTCGTCGAGGGCCTTCACGACGGCGGCGAGGCGCTCCGGGTCGAGGTCGTGCAGTTCCTGGGCGATGTCAGCGGACTTCATATCGCTGAACTTCGCGACGAGATGTTCTGGGGTTAGGCCTGTGCTCAGCACTAGGTCGGGAACCTGGTTCCAGTGGATGATGTCAGTGACGCGACGCCCGCCAAAGCCGAAGCGGCTGACCTTGGCGCGGCTCGCGATCGCTACCTGGAATAGCTCCCACTCGCGGTTGCGAACCTGCACCATCGAGACGTCGTAGATGCGGGTGGGAACGTCACGGGGGACGGGGCGGTCGAACAGGTCGTCGTGGACCAGCAACTCCGTGTCACGCTTCGCGAAACGCCGCGTGTCGACCTGGCCGAGGATCGCGACCTGGTTGACCGTGATGTTGTGCACCCGGATCATCGGCACGAAGATGCGTTGCCGGGCGAACAACTCCACCACCAAGCCCCGCACTCGCGGCGGCAGGTTGTTGGTGCGTAAATGGAAGACCACGTCTTTGACGCGGCCTACCTGGTCGCCTGCGGCGTCGACGACCGGGAGGCCAATGACGCGGGAAAGAAAAACCGCCTGGTCCTTGGCACTCATGAGGTTGAATCTACACTTGGGGACGCGAATGGCGCAGCTATCAAAGGGTGGGAGTAACCGATGAATCCGACGGCGCACCAAGGCCGGATGTTCGAACTCGACTACCCGCAGAAGGTGGCCGAGTTCGAACACTACGACGACGCCCAGGCCGCCGTCGACTTCTTGGCGGACTCCAGCTTCGAAGTAGAGCATCTGATGATCGTCGGCACACACCTGCGCTCGGTGGAACGCGTGGTGCGGCGGCGCACTTGGTCGACGGTGATTTCCCAGGGGGCGTTCTCGGGGATGGACACCGGCG
>CAMCJC010000380.1 GCA_945875065.1 uncultured Propionibacteriaceae bacterium
ACGAGATCACACACTCTTTCCCTACACGACGCTCTTCCGATCTGGCTCACCGGCTACGACGAGGAAGGGCTGCGCTCCGCCATTGACGAAGAGCTCACCCTGGAGGAGTTCTTCGCTCAGGCACCCGCCATGAACCCCAACGCGACCCTCATCACGGGCGTGATCTGCGGCCACCGCGTCGAGGAGATCGAGGATCCGCTCATGCGGCAAATCCGTTGGATGGACAAGCTGGTCGACGAGGTCGGCCGGGGCAAGAAGATGTCCTCGATCCTCCGCACCCCGTAGGCGAGCCTCGCCGAAAAAATCTGGATTGGTTGTAACGAAACCCGGCTCTTGCCGCGTCAGGGTGGTGAAGGCAGCGGCAAGGTCCGAGTCCGTCGGGGGGCGGATGCGGCCTGGCGACCGCGATGCGGCCTCGTCGGATGGACGGGCCGGTGCGTGGAACGGGGACGCTACGGGGGACCCGCTGCCGATCGCCACGTGGCCGTGACAAGCTGCGGAACGGGAGTTCCCGGCGTCACGGCCATGGTGGGGGCGGAAACCAGACGTGGTGTGGCAATTGACAAACTCCGGTGGGGCACAGGATAAGGTTTGACTGGGATGCATGTCATCAACGACACGTGTGCTTTACTTCTTGTGCCCCGGCAGAGAGATAAAACATGGCGCCGCCAGACGGATACCAGGAGCTGGTCACCGACCAGGCACCTGCGTTGTTCCGGCGTGCGCTACTGCTGTCGCGAGACTGGCATCTGGCTGAGGACTTGGTGCAGGAGACAGCAATGCAGGCGCTGACCAAATGGCGCAAGGTCTCCGCCGCACACGATCCCGCAGCCTATCTACACACCATGCTCACCAACCTGTTCCTCGGGCGCGCCCGCAAGCGTAGCTACACCGAAGTGACCACGGATATCGAAGTGCCCGCCACGGTGGATCCCTGGCCGGGTATCGAATTGGAACTTCAGGTCGACAAGGGGCTTGGCGTGCTCGCGCCTGCTGAGCGTGCCGTCGTGGTGGCGCGCTACATGGACGATCTTCCCGTGGCCGAGGTGGCCAACCGCTTGGGGCGGGAGGAAAGCTGGGTGCGAGTGACCGCGTATCGAGCGTTGAAAAAGATGCGCGTCGAACTTGAGGATCGCGATTTCACTGAGGAAAATAGTGCGCGCGTTGCGCCGTCGCGTAGAAACGGCCATCCTTGGGGAACGCCCCGTCGGAAGCGGGGCCATCGACGCGCGACCTTTGAGGGGGAGGTGGCATGAATCTCGACGACCTGCGCCGTCTCGGTCAAACGCCGGCGCCGCCCAATGCCTTCGCGTCTTCCCTGGCCGCGTCCTCCGTGGCCAAGGCCACGACGCGTCTCGCCCGGCTGCGCACATTCTCTGTGGTGGGTGCCGCCGCGGCCGTGGTCGCCGCCGGGGTTGGCATGTCTATATTCACGACCCGCTCCACCGACGTGAGCGATCCGCCGCTGTCGAGTTCGACGCACGCGGGATCCCCATCCGATTCCGCAGAGCCGGTTGCACCGTCGGAGCCAATAGCCCCATCCTCCCCAAACGTATCCTCGCTACCTAGCCTCACCCCGAGTGGGACCCAGAGCGTTGATCCCTCGCAGATACCGACCAAGACCGCAACGCCGCAGTCGAATCCGTCGCAGGATTCCCCAGAATCCGATCTGATTGTGATCATCAGCCAAGATGGTGTTGGCACACAGACCGACACCCCTGACGCAGACCCAGCGCCGTCGGATGAGCGCACCCAGCCGGACGAGGAAGAGACTTCCGAGCCAAGTCATACCCCGCCGGCCAACTCCACTCCTGAGCCAGACCCTCCGGCGCCAGGCGCCACGGAATCGCCGGACGCCACGGAGTCGCCGGGAACATCTAGCCGAAGCGAGACCGCCCCCAGCGAGCCCGCCGCGCCGCCGCCTAGCGAATCGGCCCCCAAGCCCACGCCCAGTGCCTCCGCGTCCAACGACACGCCGGTCCAGACGCCCCCCCTCACTGACTGCAAGGTGAGCGATATGGGCACCGAGTATCTTGAGGACCAACTCGACGCAGGCCAGAACGGAGACGTCGCGACGCTGAGCGTGGTGCTGATCAACAAGGGCGAGAACCCATGCTGGATCAGGGGCGCGACCAGGACCACTTTCAGGGAGAGCGACGGCCAGCAGAGCGACGGAATGTCCACCAAGGTCAATAGCCTGATCCAGCCTGGCAAGGGGCTCAAGGCCAGCGTTACGTACTCCGTGTGCGACCCGTCGAAGAAGGGGGCCACGGTGACTCTCCAGATTGGACACTACGGTCCCTATCGCTGGCGCGACACCTACGGGCGTGGCTGCTGACCCACGGTTTGTTTGGCCCTGCCTAGGCAATGTGTGAAGAAACAACCGTCTATACCGCTGCCATATTCAGGTCAGACCATAAACGGTCGAGAATAGCGGCGAGTCGTCTGCATGTTTGTGAGTTCTCCCGCCAAAGATCTGATGCTCCGTCAGGGGTTCACGACTTCCTCGCCGGGCGGCGCTAGCAATACCTCGGGGCGTATCTGAGCCTTTGGGAGCGCGCACCGGGCAAGCGGTGTCGTGTCTCCTGCGACGAGACTGTTATGCGTAGTCAAACGCAAATTCTTGCGGTATGGGTACACGTATGGAAGTGGTGCGAGAATCGGGATGATCGGAGCTGAGGTGACCCGCCCCAGCTGTGGGGGGGAAATGAGAGGGCGGGTCACCGGCTCAGTTTCGACTTCATTGTCGCGTCGTGAACGTTACCGGTCTCACCTGCGAACCGCAATGCCAAAAGCAGTAAAACTGTCCATTAGGGGGTAACGATTCAGTAACGTTTAGTTGAGGTTTCGCCAACTGGGTGTTTGTTGACCCCGAGGGCGTGCTGTCCAGAAGATCGGAAGAGCACACGTCTGAACTCCAGTCACTCATG
>CAMCJC010000381.1 GCA_945875065.1 uncultured Propionibacteriaceae bacterium
GTCGCCGGAGGTTGCGACCATGACGGGGTCGAGGACGATCGCCCCGAAGTCGGCCTTGCGCTCGGCGAGCAGGTTGGCGACGGCGGTCGCCGTGGCAGCGTCGGTGAGCATTCCGAGCTTGGTGGCGTCGATGACGAGGTCGTCGATGACGGCGGAGACCTGCTGTGCGACGAACCCGGGAGCGATTGCCTGAGCCGCCCACACCCCCTGAGTGTTCTGCACCGTCAGGCCAGCGATGGCGGCACAGCCATACACCCCGAGTGCGCTGAAGGTCTTGAGGTCGGCTTGGATGCCGGCGCCCCCGCTGGGGTCCGAGCCGGCGATACTGAGTGCGACTGGTGGTTTCATCGGTTGCTCCAGAGATTGATCAGTTCGGCGGCGGCGGCCCGAGGGTCGGGGGCGGTGGCGAGCGCCGAGACGACGCAGATGCCATCGACTCCCGTCGCGATGACCCCGCCGGCGGTAGCGGCGTTGATACCCCCGATAGCCACCGCCACCAAGTCCTTTGGCTTGGCCGCCAACAGTTCCCGAACCCCCGCCAGGCCCAAGGGCGAGGCGGTGTCGGTCTTGGTCGGGGTGCCGTAGACAGGGCTGAGGCCGACGACGTCGGCGAGTCCAGCCCGCACGACCTCCGCAAGCTCAGCCAGGGAGCTGACCGAGATTCCGAGCAGCCGGTTCCCGATCGCCTTGCGCGCGGCCTCGGGCGAGCCGTCGTCTTGGCCGATGTGTAGGTGGGTGTTGAACTCCGCGGCGATGGCGACCCGGTCATTGATGAACAGTTCCGCCCCCGCGGCTCCCTTGGCGACGGCGGAGGCGATCGCCTGCTGGCAGGCCGCCACCCCGGCGCGGAACTCGTCGTTCGTGGCTTGCTTGTCGCGGAACTGGATGACCCCGGCACCACCCAGGACCGCCTGCTCGACGGTGTGCGCCACCTTATCCCGGCCACCGGCGAGATCCGGGTCGGTGACGTAGTACAGCCGCCAGTCGACCATCATTGCTCCGCGACGCGCGCCAACTCGACCACCTCGTCAGGCGTGAGCTTGTAGAGCGCGTCGCGCCAAGCGATCTCGAAGCTCGCTGGCCCCTGGGCCTCGCGGGCGGCGGCCAGGCCGGCGGCGGCGAACAGGGCGTGCGCCGCGACGACCGCGTCGTGCGGCCGAGCCACGTCTCGGG
The DNA here is from genome assembly GCA_945875065.1 of uncultured Propionibacteriaceae bacterium. GTDB lineage: Bacteria > Actinomycetota > Actinomycetes > Propionibacteriales > Propionibacteriaceae > Arachnia. Next base: position 1,174 of record CAMCJC010000381.1, read on the forward strand.
TCGCCCCGAGCGCCGCCGCCACGACCGCGCCGAGCGAGCAGCCCGTCCCGATCACCAGCGGCATCAGGGCGTCGCCGCCGTGGACGCGGGTGGTGCGGTCGGGGCTGACGACGACGTCGACTTCGCCGGAGACGGCGACGACGCAGCCGTGCCCGATCGCGAGGTCACGAGCCACTTCTACGGCTGCCTCCACCGGATCGGTCGAATCAACCCCACGGCCGCCGGCGCTGGCACCGGCCAAACCAAGGATCTCCGACGCGTTGCCCCGGATCGCGGCCGGGCGGAAGGCGAGCAGGTCGCGGGCCAGCTGGGTTCGCACCGGCAGCGCCCCGACCGCCACCGGGTCCAGGACCCATGGCGTCCCCGCCTCGTGGGCGGCAGCCGCCGCCGCGCGTTGAGCCTCGTGTTGCTCCCCGGAGCCATTACCGACGTTGACCAGCACCGCGGAGGCGATGCCGGCGAAGATGCCGGCCTCCTCGGGGTGGTCGATCATCGCGGGCGCTGCCCCGATCGCCAGCAACACGTTGGCGGTGATCTGAGGGACCACGGTGTTGGTCAGGCAGTGGACCAGCGGAGTAGTGGAACGGATTTTGGCGAGGATGGTGGCAACCATGTCGCTCCCTTCGTCAGTGCTAGCTGCATCAGGTTCGGCGGGTGTGTTCTCAGCCTTCAGGCACCCCGGCGTCCCCGGCAGCCTAGCAGCGAGGCCCCGGGCATGATGCGGGGGCCGAGTTTCCTCGGCCCCCTGCTGCTCAGCGAGGATCGATGATCTTCATCGCGATGTGCCACAGCTCGTCGTGAATCTCCTGCGGCACCTTGAGGCCCAATGACCTCAGCCAGCGCCGCATGCGCGGCAACTCGTCGGCCCACTCCTGCGGGACATAGCGCAGGACCTGCTCCAGGTGGTCGTCGCTGATCTTGAGGCCCGTGACATCAATGTCTTCCTTGCGGGGCAGCAGACCCGCCGGCGTCTCGATCGCCCCAACCTTGCCCTCGAGGCGTTCGACGATCCACTTCAGCACGCGCGAGTTCTCGCCGAAGCCCGGCCACAGGAAGTTGCCGTCGGCATCGCGCCGGAACCAGTTGACGTAGAAGATTTTCGGAAGCTTGCCGGGCGCGGTGCGCTCCCCGATGTCGATCCAGTGCCTCAGATAGTCGCCAACGTGATAGCCGATGAACGGCAGCATCGCCATCGGGTCGCGGCGCAGCACCCCGACCGCCCCGGCCGCGGCCGCCGTCGTCTCAGACGAGCAGGTCGCGCCCATGAAGACGCCGTGCAGCCAGCTGCGGGACTGGGAGACCAGCGGGATCGTGTTCTCGCGGCGTCCGCCGAAGATGATGGCGTCGACGGGGACACCACGGGGGTCGTCGAACTCCTTCGACAGGATGGGGCACTGCGAGATCGGGGTGCAGAACCGTGAGTTCGGATGCGCCGCCTTTTCGCCCGGTCGGCCGCCATCCGGGCCTCGCTCCGGCGTCCACGAGCGTCCCTTCCAATCGGTCAGATGCGCCGGCAGTTCCTTGGTCATGCCCTCCCACCAGACGTCGCCGTCGTCGGTCAGGGCCACGTTGGTGAAAATACTGTGACCCGCCTCGACGGCCGCCATGGCGTTCGGGTTTGTCGACGTGCTCGTTCCGGGTGCGACGCCGAACAATCCGGTCTCCGGGTTGACGGCGTAGAGCCGACCGTCCTCACCGAAACGCATCCAGGCGATGTCGTCGCCGAGGGTCTC